>DATEGM010000179.1:0-14832 GCA_035280085.1 Terriglobales bacterium | reverse complement strand
GCTTGCCCGCCCAGGCACAGATCTCAAGCACCGAGGAATACAGGCTCAAGCTGGCCTTCTTGTTCAACTTCGCCAAATTTGTCCAGTGGCCTGCCGACGCTTTCCCCAGCCCACAGGCGCCCCTGAACATCTGCATTGTGGGCAGAGATCCCTTCGACGCCGAATTCGAACGACAAGTAACGGAGCGAAATTTATACGGCCATCCGGTTGCCATTCGAACACTCCGGCCCAGCGACGACTTCGGCGGCTGCCATCTCATTTTCCTGCCGGCTTCCAGCGACGGCTCGCTGCCTGGCGTGCTGCGGCTTTTGGACGGCTCCGCAATTACGGTGGGAGAGTCAGCAGGCTTTATTACCCGCGGAGGAGTTTTAAGTTTTCTGCTGGAAGGCACAAACCTGCGCTTTACAGTGAACCTGAACGCATCCCAGCGCACGCGCTGCCGCATCAGTTCGCGATTTCTGGCGCTGGCTAAAATCTACCGAGAGTAACTCAGTCGCTTTTCGGCACCGTTCCCTCGGGCAGCAGCGGCAGGGTGCGGAGGCGCGCTCCCGTGCCGCCGAAGATGGCGTTGGCTAGAGCCGGCGTGCTTTTGAGGAGCTCGCTCACAAAAAGGAAACAGCCATGTTAGCGTCAAATCAAAGCCGCAGTCAGCTATTCAGGTTGTCTCCGGAGCCGTTCAGCCGATATAGTGTCCCAAATCGAAACTTAGCGGTTCCAGAGGGCTGCAGCCCTGCACGGGAGAGTGCAAGTGAAAGCATTCATCTTCGGAATTATCGTCGCGGTCGTCGCCATCGCTGCCGGAATTTACTTTTATTTCTCCACGGGAAGCGCGCCGGTAGCGACCTCCGCCCAGGCCATGCCTTTTGAAAAGATGCTGGCCAAAAAGGGGCTGAACGCGCGGGTGGAGAAGGAGATGCCCAAGACTGTGCCTATTGCCGCGGATGCCTCGGCCTACGCCGCCGGCGCCCAGGTGTACCGCGACAATTGCGCCGTTTGCCACGGCCTGCCGAAGCAGGCCAAGACCGCCATCGCTGCCGGAGAATATCCCGCTCCTCCTCAGCTTTTTGAGGGCAAGGGCGTGACCGACGATCCCGCGGGCGAGACTTACTGGAAGGCGGAAAACGGCATTCGTTTGACCGGCATGCCGGGCTTTGGCAAATCGCTCTCTACAACGCAGCTTTGGCAAGTCAGCTTGCTGCTGGCCAATGCGGACAAGCTGCCGTCGGACGTGCAGCAAACGCTGGCGGCCCCTTTGCAGGCTGCTCCGGTTCAGCCCGCTCCGACCGAGGCGCCTGCTCCCAAGCGCCGGGCTCGCCGCCGGTAAGCGATCGAGATTCTGCGGGGCTGAGAGCTGACCCCTGAAAACGGAGTGCTGCCTGAAGGGTATGTCGAAGTGCCTCTACGTCCTCATTCTCGCCTGCTTCTGTTCGCTTGCTTCCGCCCAGTCTGGCCAGTGGCTCACTTATGGCCACGATGTCCAGCGTTCCGGCGTAGCCAGCGATGAGCGCGCTTTCACCGTGGCCAATGTTTCACAAATGGGACTGGCGTGGAAAACGGTTGTCCCCAATCAACCGCTTTCCATGAATGGTCTTACCGCCCCGCTTGTGGTTCACGAAGTGGCCACCTCTTCCGGGGTAAAGAACCTGGTGCTGCTGGCGGGCAGCTCCGACCACGTTTATGCCCTTGATGCCGATACCGGCGAACTGGTGTGGAAAGTGGATTCGCCTCCGGCAGAGCCCCGGCCCGAGGGCGGCGACTGGCTCTGCCCCAACTCGCTCAACGCTACGCCAGTCATTGACCCGGCCAGAGCGCGGCTGTTTGTCATCACCAGCGACGGCCGCCTGCTTACCCTGGCGCTGGCCGACGGCCATCAACTCATGCCGCCGGCCCGTTTTGTGCCCGCATACTCCAAGATGTGGAGCCTGAATTACTCCGGCGGCGTGCTTTACACCAGCATTTCCCAGGATTGCAACAATGCGCGCTCCGGCATCGCCGCCATGAATCCGGATGCGCCGGGCAGGCCGGTGGTGTTTTTCTCTACGACTGGCGCCTGCAGCAAATCGTTTTGCGGCGCCGGCATCTGGGGCCGCGGTGGCCCGGCGGTGGATTTTGATGGCTTCGTGTACGGCGCTACCGGCGATGCTCCCTTCGATCCCGCCGCCAATGAGTTTGGCGATACCGTGGTCAAGCTTGCGCCCGGCACGCTCGACCTGGCCGGCTATTACACGCCCGCGGATTGGGAGTATTTGACGCGCAAAGACCTCGACATGGGCACCACCACGCCCGCCATCTTCCGTTGGCACAACCGCGTGCTGGTCGCCACCGGCGGCAAGGAAGGCGCGGTTTACCTGGCGGACGCAGCCACCATGTCCAGCCCGCAGCACCGCATCGCTTCCTACATCTCGCCCCGCTACACCAACCAGCAGCAGACCTTTGAGGCCAACGGCATCTGGGGCGCTATGAGCGTGTGGCACGACTCCCAGGGAACCACGTGGTTGTATGTTCCCTCCTGGGGACAACCCACGCCGTCGGCGCAATTCCCGCAGAGCTACGGGCCGGTGAAGTCGGGCAGCGTGATGGCGTTCAAGATAGTGAGCGCGAAGGACGGCAGCCCGACGCTGCAGCCGGCGTGGATTTCTCAGGATATTGCCGTGCCTGACCCGGTGGCCATTGCCGGCGGCGTCGCCTTTGTTGTGGGCACGGGCGAAAATCCGCAGCAGGTGCAGAATGGCGACATCAGCAAGCTCCTGCACAACCGCGAAGATCTGAACACTGGCCACGCCATCCTATACGCGCTGGACGCGCGCACCGGAAAGCAGCTGTGGTCCAGCGGGAGCACCATGGCCGGATGGACTCATTTCTCGGGACTCGCCGTAGGCGACGGCAAGGTGTTCGCCACCACTCACGATGGCGCGGTGTACGCCTTTGCGGTGCGTCCCGCGGGCGCGCCCGCAGCTAAGACCTGGAGCTACGCTGCCCCGGTTACCGAAACCCCGGCTGCGGCGGCTACCGCTGAGGCGCCCAGACCAGGCGCGATCCCGCAGTGCGGCGAAACTAACCAAGTGTTCGCCCAGCGCTGTGCCCTGTGCCACGGAGTGGACGGCAAAGGCATCGCGTCGCGCCATACTCCTGATTTCACGGATCCCTCATGGCAGCAGTCGCAAGCCGATAAGAAGCTGCTGGATGCGATTACCAACGGAACGGAGAACGGCATGCCCGCATTCGGTGGGCAGCTGACGCCCGCCCAGATTGATGCCCTGGTGCACTGCATGATCCGGGGGTTCGCCGCGCCCGCGGGGCGGTAGTTACGGTGTAAGCGACCCAAAAGCAGGTGCTTCGCTGCGCTCAGCATGAAGACACCAAAAACATTTGAGACGTAACAAGTTACGTCTCTACCGAGACATACTGCGGTAGAGACGTTGCTTGCAACGTCTCAGGCTCGCTGAAATCTGACTCCTGACTCCTGGTTTCCTACACCCAACGGAACCACCTCAGCGCCAACAAGAACGACAAGCCGCCCCAAATGGCCATCACCAGAATGCGGCTGCCTTGAGCGGTGAGAGGCGCGCCCTCGAGAATGGTGGCGCGCAAGGCATCATTGAGCGCGGTCAGGGGCAGCGCTTTGATGAATGGCTGAACCACCGCGGGAAAGCGCTCGTAAGAAAAGAAGACGCCGGAGAACACCCACATGGGCAGCATGACCAGGTTGATGAGCCCGCTGACGCTTTCGATCTTTTCGGCGCGGCACGCGGTCAGCAGGCCGACGCCGGCGAACGACAGAGCGCCCACCGTTCCCACCAGCAGAATCGTGGCCAGCGAGCCCAGCACCTTCATGTGGAACACGAGCACGCCGAAGCCCAGCAGCAGCGCAACTTCGATCAGCATCAGCACTAGGCGGCTGCTGGTCAGGGCGAGCAGAAAATCGCTGCGCCGCATGGGCGTGGCCAGGTAACGCTTAAGCAGCTTGCGCTGGCGCATCTCCACCAGGGCGAAGCCGATGCCCCACATGGCCGCGTTCATCACGTTCATGCCCAGCAGGCCGGGAATGAGGAAATCAATGTAGCGGGCGCCCGGTTCGCTGGCGATTCTGGCGCTGGTGGCCAGCGGATTGCGCCGGCCTGCCGCCTGCTGCAACGCGTCGTCAATTTGGTCGAGCGCCAGCACGCTTTCCGGCCGCGCCGGGTCATAGCGGTATTGAAAGCTGCCGTCGGGCTTGGGCTCGATGACCAACGCGTACTTGCCCAGGCGGAAACCCTTGAGCGCCTGCGCGTCATCAAGCACGTCTGCGTGAATCGTCGCGTGCTGTGGGGGAGCCTGCAGCAGATCAATCGCATGCTGCGCCCCGGGTCCCGAGACCACGGCCACCGGCGCCACATCCGCCGGCTTATTACGGAATGCGATTCCCAAACCCAGGGCCAGCAACAGAGGAAAAACGAAGACCCAGAAGATCACTTCCGGCTCGCGCTTCAGCTCGCGCATGCGTGCCAGCAGCAGGTGCGCGTACCCCGCCCAACGCCCGTTCTGCCGCGCAAGGCTGGGCCGCGCCGGCGTAGGTGCAGTTTCGGTCTGTGGGGCGTGTACTTCAGCGCCGTGTGTGTTGACTGTCTCCATTTCCTTCTGTGCTTCCGAGACGTAACAAGTTACGTCTCTACCATTGATCGGGGTTCGCCCTTCACCGAATCAGCGCCGGAGGCGCGACATAGTAAAGCCCAGGACGGCAGTCCTGGGTAAGATGCGCCTTGAAATCTCAGCCCCGTAGGGGCGGCACCTTCCTTCCACCGCGGCTAAAGCCGGCGTCAAACGCGAACCTCAACGGCATGCCTGAAGGCATGCCTGATACGAACCACTCACGCCCGTCTCAAGCCGGAGACGTAACAAGTTACGTCTCTACCAATCTCAGTCTTCCCGCAAATGCCTGCCTGTCAAATGCACGAACACGTCCTCCAGGCTGGCCTGGCGCGTGGTCAGATGCACCAGCTGCGAGCCCTGTGCTTCCACCGCCGCCAGGAGCACGGGGATGGTCTGGTGCGGCTCGCGCACGTGCAGCAGCAACATGCCGTCGTCCTCATGCACCGACTCCACTCCCGGCAGCACCCGCCACAGCTCCTTCTTGCCCGCGCCGTCGCCGTTGCTGGTGGCGAATTCCACCACATGATGCCCGCCCAGCCGCTCGATGAGCTGCGCCGGGGTGCCCAGGGCGATGATTTGGCCATGGTCCACAATGGCAATGCGGTCGCAGAGGCGCTCGGCCTCATCCATGTAGTGGGTGGTGAGCAACACGGTGCCGCCGCCGCGCTGAAAGCCGCGCACAATCTCCCACAGCTGCCGCCGGCTCTGCGGATCGAGGCCGGTGGTGGGCTCGTCCAGAAACAGAAGCTGCGGATTTCCCACCAGCGCGGTGGCCACCGCCAGCCGCTGCTTCTGTCCGCCGGAAAGCTTGCCCACCCAGCTGCTGGCCTTCTCCGTCAGCTCCATCTCCTGCATGACGCGCTCCACCGAACGCGGACGGCGGTAGAAGCTGGCGAAGAGTACTAGCGTTTCCTGCACGCTTAATTTTTCAGAGAAGCGCGTCTCCTGCAGGGAAATGCCCAGCAGCTCGCGCAATTCCCGCTGGTTTTCCTGCCAGGTGCGCCCGAGAATGGTGACCTGGCCGGCGGTGGGCGCCAACAGGCCCTCCAGGATCTCGATGGTAGTGGTTTTGCCGGCGCCGTTCGGGCCCAGCAGCCCGAAGCACTCCCCGGTCTGAATTTCCAGGTCCAGGCCGCGCACCGCTTCCACTTTGCCGTCGTAAGTCTTGCGCAGACCCCGGCACTCGATGGCGGCTGGCATCATCAGATGATACCCCAATCATCTGGGCGGGAAAGAAGCCGGCTTGCCAAGGCAGGCGGAGTCACCGCAAGATGTGAACATGGCCGCCGGCATCATTAATGGCACTCTGGCTTGCGTCAGCCAGCTTCGCACCCAGCTCAGCGAGTGTGGCCAGAAATACGCCCAGGCGCACGGATTGCCGCATCAGCTCAGCTATGGCGGCGTACCGGCCGTGGTGTTTGAGTCCTGCGATGATGGCCGGCATGGAAACTTTCAGCGTGCCAGCTATCGCGCCATCCTACGCAATCCGGAGTGGCGGCGCCGTCTGGCCAAGCCCCACGCGCAATCCAAATCGCTGCCGCGCACGGACCGCCGCTGGTGCGAGCTTGATTCCTGCAACAGCTCAGACGCGCTGCTCATGAACATTTTCTGTTACCCCGGCGTGGCCGATGACCGGCAGGTGCTGCACCTGCTGGGCGCAGAAGCCGACGGTCCACCGGAATTCGGCTACAGGGCGCGCGTGCCCCTGCTGGAGGATAAGTTCGACCGCACCGAAGTGGACATGCGACTGGGCAATCTGCTGGTGGAGGCCAAGCTCACGGAAGGCGATTTTCAGCGCAAGGCTAAAGCCGACCTGGCCTGCTACCGCGACTTTGCCGAAGTGTTTTACCGGCGGCAATTGCCGCAGCACTTAAACCATTACTTGAGCTATCAGTTGATCCGCAATGTGCTGGCGGCGCACGCTACCGGCTTCTCTTTCTGCGTCCTTACCGATGCCCGCCGTCCTGACCTGCTTGAAGCCTGGTTCCAGGTGATGCAGGCAATCCGGGCCGCTGAGCTTCGTGTGCGCTGCAAGGTGCTTACCTGGCAAGAACTGGCGGTAATCCTTCCGCGAACGCTTCAAGTTTTTCTGAAAGAAAAATATGCCATCGTCCCTTCCATCTGAGGGCAAAGGAGCGCAGCCGGAGCGCACCCAGTGGACGATTGGCGTCATCTCCGACACGCACGGCCTGTTGCGTCCGGAGGCCGTCGCCGCATTGCAGGGCTCCGACTACATCATTCATGCCGGCGACGTGGGCGACCCGGCCATTCTGACCGAATTGGCGGCCATTGCGCCGGTCACCGCCGTGCGCGGCAACGTGGACCGTGAGGAGTGGTCGCGTGACCTGCCGGAAACTAACGTCGTCGAAGTCGCCTCGGTTGCTATTTATGTTCTCCACGACGTGGGGCGGCTCGACTTGAACCCGCGCGCCGCCAGGTTCGCGGCGGTGATCTTCGGCCACTCCCACCGCCCTTCGCAGGAAATGCGCAATGGCGTGCTGTTCTTCAACCCTGGAGCTGCCGGTCCGCGCCGGTTTACGCTGCCGGTAACGGTCGGCCGTCTGCGCATCAGCGGCTCGCAGGTTTCCGGCGAAATCATTCCCCTGCTCCCGTAGCATTGCTTTAAAAGCAGGTCCTTCGTTCGGATGCGGGTTTGTATTCCGCATCCGAACTCAGGATGACAATCAAGAACTTTACTGCGCACAACGCGCCCGCATTTGGCAGATCTCCGCGGCTCCGTGCTCCTGGTGTAAATTGAATTGCCCATGCCCCCTGCCACGGAGCTTACCGCCATGACGCTGCACGAAGCCTCGGAGCTGGCGCGCAAGAAATCGGTGTCGCCGGTGGAACTTACCCGCGCCTGCCTGGAGCGGATCGCGCAACTCAATCCTGCGCTGAACGCGTTCATCACTGTGACCGCCGACTCGGCCATGGATGAGGCCCGCCGCGCGGAAGGCGAGATTCAAAAGGGCGAATGGAAGGGCCCGCTGCACGGGATTCCCATCGCTTTGAAGGACCTGGTGGACACCGCCGGTGTTCTCACCACCGCCGGCAGCGCGGTTTTCCGCGAGCGCGTGCCGCAGGAGGATGCCGAAATTGTCCGCCGCCTCAAGGCTGGGGGCGCCGTGCTGCTGGGGAAAACGAACCTGCACGAGTTTGCTTATGGCGGCAGTGGCATCATTGGCGCCTTCCCTGCTGCCCGCAATCCGCGCAACCCTGAGCTGATTACCGGCGGCTCATCTTCCGGTTCAGCCGCCGCTGTTGCTGCTGAGCTTTGCTACGCAGCCATTGGCACCGACACGGCGGGCTCCATCCGCCTGCCCGCTGCCTGCTGCGGCATCGTGGGCCTGAAGCCGACTTATGGACGGGTGAGCGCCCGGGGTGTGGTTCCTCTCTCCTGGTCTTATGACCACGTGGGACCCATGACGCGCACGGTTCGTGATGCCGCGCTGTTTCTGCAGGCTATCGCCGGCTACGATCCCGCCGACCTCGCCAGCCAGGACGCTCCCGTGCCCGAATATTCCGCGGCTTTAAGCGGGCAAGCGGTTTCCAAGTTGCGTCTGGGGATTCCACGTGCCGTCTTCTATGAGAGTCTCGATAACGAAGTGGCTGCGCGCCTTGAGTCGGCCATCTCTCATCTGGCCAGCCTGACTGCTGGTGTCCGCGAGATAGAGTTGCCGGTAGACAGCGACCGCACCGTGGCCACCTGCGAGAGCTGGGCTTACCACGCCAAGTACGTGGCTTCCGCAGCCACCCTTTATCAGCCGGAAACCCTGCGCCGCATCCGGGCCGGCCAGGAGGTGACCGCCGCGGATTACATCGCCAAACGACGTGAATTGGAGCTGATGCGGCGCCAAGCAGGCAAAATGTTCGACAAGGTGGACTTGATCATCACTCCTACCATCCCCATCCCCGCTCCCAGCTTCGCCGAACTGGCAGCCCATCCCGACCAGCTCCGCCCCAAGGAACTCACTCTGCTGCGCAACACGCGGCCCTTCAATGTGCTCGGCCTGCCAGCCATCTCAGTTCCCTGCGGCGTCACTTCCGACGGCCGCTGCATCGGCCTGCAGATCGCCGGCAAGCCCTGGGATGAAGTTTCGGTGTTGCGACTGGCCCACGCCTTCGAACAACAGCAGCCCTGACTTGTAACGCAAACGGCCTCGGCGACGTGGCGTTGCAGACTTCGATGAGACGTAACGAGTTACGTCTCTACCTGTATGGAGGGTTGTACGGAGTGAAACCCCTCATCCGTAGAGACGTTGCTTGCAACGTCTCCCGCAGAACCAGAGTTGACCGATTCGCGGGCGGGGCGCCCGCGCCACAAACGTGGAGTAGAAAGGGGAGCCTCTCTGCTGCGGTTTTCATTCTGCTTGCGGGTAGACGCCCAGCACCTTGACCCATTCCGCCACTTCCTCCAGGTGTCGCAAGCCGCGTTCGCGGGCAGCCGCGTCCTCGCCCACAATATCCACGTAAAACACGTACTCCCATGGTTTACCGCGCACCGGACGCGATTCAATTTTGATCAGGTTCAGGTCGCGCAGGGCGAACACGCTGAGTGCCTTAAACAGCGCCCCGGGAGTGTTCTTCAAGGAAAACGCGATAGACGCTTTATTTGCGCCCGGCAGGATGCGCCGCTTTCGCAAAACCAGAAAGAAGCGAGTGAAGTTCTGGCGGTCATCCTCCAGATCGGACTGCAGGATGTGGCCCTTATACTCCGCGGCCGCCTGTCTCGGCCCAATGCCGGCGGCATCGCGCAGGCCTTCTTCTACCACGTGCTTCACGCTGCCCGCCGTGTCGTAGAACGGCTCAGGACGAATATGTTGGTGTTGGCGAAAAAAGTCGCGGCACTGGTCCAGGGCTACCGGATGCGAGAACACCCGCCGCAGATCCTTCACTTTGACTCCGGGCGCGGCGATGAGGTGATGGTTGATGCGCAGCCGGTACTCGCGCTGCACGAACACGTCGTGGCTCAGCAGCAGGTCAAAATGCTCCAGTACCGAGCCGGCCAGCGAGTTTTCGATAGGTATAACGGCCGCCGCTACATTGCGCCGCTGCAGGCGATCGAAAACTTCTCGGGAACGCGCGCACGATACGACCTCGCACTTGGGAACCAGCTTCAGCACCGCTTCGTGGCTGAAGCAGCCGCGTTCCCCCTGGATGGCTACCTTCATTGCGCGCTGGCGCTCATCGCGCGGGCAATCGCCGGCAGGGGCGCATAAAGGGCCTGCATGGTTTCAGCGAAGCCCTTGAAGTCCAGCGACTGCGCGCCATCGGAGAGCGCGCGCTCCGGGCAGGGATGGACTTCGATGATCACGCCGTCAGCGCCCACCGCGAATGCCGCCCGGCACAGCGGCGCGATCAGGCTGCGCCGTCCGGTTCCGTGCGAAGGATCCGCCAATACCGGCAAATGCGAGAGCTCGCGGGCCAGCGCCACCGCCGCCAGGTCCAGCGTGTTGCGCATTTCTGTTTCGAATGTCTTGATGCCACGCTCGCACAGCACCACCTGCGCGTTGCCGCCGGCCAGCAGGTATTCCGCCGCCAGCAGCCACTCCTTCACCGTCGCCGATGGGCCGCGCTTGAGCAGCACCGGCTTGTTGACTGCCGCCAGCTTGCGCAGCAGCGAGAAGTTCTGCATATTGCGCGCCCCCACCTGCAGCATGTCCGCGTGCTCGCAGATGAGGTCAATGTCTTCCATGCTCATGACCTCGGTGACCACGGGCATGCCAGTTTCGCGCCGCACGGCGCTAAGGATTTCCAGCGCCTCCAGCCCCAGGCCCTGGAAGTCGTAAGGCGAAGTGCGCGGCTTATAGGCGCCGCCGCGCAGCATGACCGCCCCCGCTTCCTTCACGGCGCGCGCCGTGGCCAGCATCTGCTCGCGGGACTCCACCGAGCACGGACCGGCGATGACCACGAATTCTCCGCCGCCAATGCGCACCCCGCCCACATCCACCACCGTGCGGTGCGGCTTGGTCTGCCGGTTGACCAGCTTGAAGGGCGTGGCGATGGCCACCACGGTTTCCACTCCGGGCGCGGCTTGCAGCGCCTCCAGTTCGTGGCGCCTTCCATTGGCGCCTACCGCGGCCACGATGGTCTTCGTTTCCCCGCGCGTCACGTGCGCCTGGAATCCGGCTTCCCGGATGCGCTCAATCACGTGCTTGATTTCCTGCTCGCTTGCCCCTTCCACCATGTTCACAATCATGAACTGCTCCTTGATGCGCTTCTGTAGGGACGTAACTGGTTACGCCTCCTGAGACGTTGCAAGCAACGTCTCTACCGCCAGGTTGTAACCAGACATTGCAAGCAGCGTCTCTACCGCTCTTCAGCGATAAATAAAAAGCCGCGATTCCTGTGAGAATCGCGGCTGCTTTGGCCAGAACCTTTGGGCTTATTTAAGCTGCCCGGACACACGGTTCGCCGGCGCCGCTACTCTCAAAGTAGTAGCGATAAAATCGCCGCCAGCTAAATCGCACCGCGTGCATGGTGAGTGAATATACCTGCCGTCCTTTCCAATGTCAATAACGACGCAAGCTTTGTGGCGCGGGCGCCCCGCCTGCGATGCTTTGTTTTATACCTAGTCCCTTTTTATGGCTGTCATCTTGAGCGAGGGCGCATGCCCGAGTCGAAAGACCCCCACGCACATGGCATCGCCGAGTTGCTGAAGGGAGTTTCTAGCAACGCACAACTCCAAAACAGGGGAGAATTCCCTGCGGCGGTGTGCTGCTGCACGCAAACGCGAGGTCTTTCGCTGCGCCGGAGGATTCGCAAGCGAATCCTCCGGCTCCGCTCAAGATGACAGATGGGGTGGATTACGCCGGCACCGCCGCCCGTTTGCTCTCCTGCTTCACAACTACCGGGTCCAGGAACTTCATCATGGCCCGCAGGCGAGCGCCCACTTCTTCGATCAGCTGCTCCTGCTCGCTGGCCCGCTTGGCATCGAACCACTCGCGCCCGGTTTTGTTTTCCTTGATCCAGTTGCGGGCGTAGGTGCCGTCCTGGATTTCGCGCAGCATCTGCCGCATGGTCTTGCGGGTCTCGTCGGTGATCACCCGCGGCCCGCCGGTGTAGTCGCCGTGCTCGGCGGTGTCGCTCACCGAGTAGCGCATGTAGTTGAGCCCGCCGCGGTAGATGAGGTCCACAATCAGCTTCAGCTCATGCAAGCACTCGAAGTAGGCGATCTCCGGCTGATAGCCGGCTTCGACCAGCGTGTTGAACCCAGCCTTTATCAGTTCGCTTACGCCGCCGCACAGCACCGTCTGCTCGCCGAACAGGTCAGTCTCAGTTTCTTCCTTGAATGTCGTTTCCAGCACTCCGGCGCGCGCCGCCCCAATCGCCTTAGCATAGGAGAGCGCCTGCTCGCGCGCGTGCCCGCTGGCGTCCTGCTCCACGGCCAGCAGCGCCGGCGTGCCTCCACCTTCGACAAAGACTTCGCGCACGCGGTGACCCGGCGCCTTGGGCGCCACCATGCTTACGTCCACCCCTTTCGGGCAGGCGATGGTGCCGTAGCGGATGTTGAAACCGTGGGCGAACATCAGCGTCTTGCCCGGAGTAAGATGCGGGCGAACCTCTTTTTCGTAAACTTCCGGCTGGGTGGTGTCGGGAATCAGAATCATGACCACGTCGCCCCAGCGCGCTGCATCACTCACCGAGGTGACGGTCAGCCCCGCCGCCTGCGCCTTGGCGCGCGAGCGGCTGCCTTCGTGCAAGCCGATCCGTACGCTGACACCGCTGTCCTTTAGGTTGAGGGCATGGGCGTGGCCTTGCGAGCCGTAGCCGATGATGGCGACTTTCTTGGCGCGAATCAGAGCAACATCCGCATCTTCGTCGTGATAAATCTTGGCCATGGAGAATGTCCTTTCCTTTGCACTTCGAATCCTGTAGAGACGTAACTTGTTACGTCTCTCAAGACGTTGCGATTAACGTCTTTACCATTATTTTGTGATGCGGGGCAGAGCCCCGTCCCCACACAGCTAAACCGAATACGAAACTGTGCCCGAGGCCGGCGCCGCATCCGCGGAGTCCGCGCCCGCGCTGGCGCCGTTGGCCGCTTTCGCGCCGCGCCGCATGGCCACTCGCCCGGTGCGCACCATTTCCAGCACGCCGTAACCCTCCAGCACGTGCAGCAGGCCTTCAATCTTATCGTCGGTGCCGGTAATTTCGATCATCATCGAATCCGGTGAAACATCCACCACCTTGGCGCGGAACACTTCTACCAGGTCCATGATGTGCGAGCGCTGCGCCGCGGTCGACTTCACGCGGATCATGGCCAGCTCGCGGTACACCGCCGCCTCCGCGGTCACATTCTCCACCAGCAGCACGTTAATCAGCTTATAGAGGTGCGCTTCCAGCCGCAGCGCGCCGGTCTCGTCGGTATCCACCACGATGGTCATGCGCGAGACGCCCGGCTTCTCCGTGCGCCCTACAGTCAGCGAATCAATGTTGAATGCGCGCCGCCGAAACAGCGACGCCACCCGCGTCAGCACGCCCGGCTTGTCTTCCACGTACACCACGAAGGTATTGAGCATGTTTGCCTTTTACTCGTCGGCGGCGGTTTCCACCAGCACGCCGGGCCGCCGGATCATCTGGTGCAGATCCGCGCCCGCCGCCACCATGGGGTAAACCGAATCTTCCTGCTCCACCTGGAAATCAATCAGCACCGGCCCTTCGTGCTGCCGCGCGGCTTGAATCGCCGGCACCACCTCGGCGCGCTGCTTCACCGCCGTACTGTGGATGCCGAACGCCTCCGCCAGCTTCACAAAGTCCGGGTTCAGCAGCGGCGTAGACTCGTAGTTCCGGTCGTAGAAAAACTCCTGCCACTGCCGCACCATGCCCAGGTAGCCGTTGTTGATGATGGCTATATTGACCTTGAGCTTCTCCTGCACCATGGTGGCCAGCTCGCCCATTGTCATCTGGAAACCGCCATCGCCCACCACCACCCAGACTTCAGCCTGCGGCCGCGCCACTTTGGCGCCAATGGCCGCAGGCAGCGCGAAGCCCATCGTGCCCAGCCCGCCGGAAGTAATCAGCGAGCGCGGATTCTCGTGGTGATAGTACTGCGCCTCCCACATCTGGTGCTGGCCCACGTCGGTGACCACCAGCGCCTTGCCTTCGGTGGTCCGCCACAGGTCGTTGATCACGTGCGCTGCGTACAGGTGTCCGCTGTCGGGCAGGTTCTGGATGTCGCGCACCGCGGAGTCACCCTTCAGCTTCTTCAGATAATCCAGCCACTCCCGGTGCTGGCAAGGCTCCAGTTCCGCCAGCAGTTCCTGCAAAACGGCGCGCAAATCGCCGACCAGCGCCACATCCACGCGCACATTCTTGTTGATTTCCGCCGGGTCAATCTCCACGTGAATCTTCTTGGCATTGCGGGCGTAGGTCTTCAGGTTGCCGGTAACGCGATCGTCGAAGCGCATGCCCAGCGCGATCAGCAGGTCGGCTTCCTGGATCATGGTGTTGACCCAGGCCTCGCCGTGCATGCCCATCATGCCCAGGTTGAGTTGGTGCGAGGCTGGAAACGCGCCCAGTCCCAGAAGCGTGAGCGCCACCGGTATCTGCGCCTTCTCCGCGAACTCGAGGAGTTCCCCGCCGGCTCCGGAAACCAGTATGCCGTGGCCGGCGAGGATCACCGGGCGTTTAGCTTGATGAATCAACTCCATCGCCTGCTCGTATTCGTCGGGCTTGGGCGAAAGGTCGGGACGGTAGCCGGGCAGCTGTGGCGCTGCTGAATCCCAGTCGAAGTCGCAGCTCGATTGCTGCGCGTCCTTAGTTACGTCAATCAGCACCGGCCCCGGCCGGCCTGATTTCGCGATGTAGAACGCTTCCCGGATGGTGCGTGCCACCTCGCTGGCGTGCGTCACCAGGTAATTGTGCTTGGTAATAGGCAGGGTGATGCCGGTGATGTCCGTTTCCTGGAACGCGTCCGAGCCGATCAACTTGCTGCCCACCTGCCCCGTGATGCACACGATGGGCGAGGAATCCATCATGGCGGTGGCGATGCCGGTGACCATATTGGTGGCGCCGGGGCCGGAGGTGGCGATGGCCACGCCCACGCCGCCCGATGCGCGCGCGTAGCCGTCGGCCATGTGCGTGGCTCCCTGCTCGTGCCGCACCAGCACGTGATGAATCGAGCTGTGCTGCAGCGCGTCATACGCGGGAAGAATGGCGCCGCCAGGATAGCCGAAGACGTGCTTCACGCCTTCGCGCTCC
>DATEGM010000178.1:0-6762 GCA_035280085.1 Terriglobales bacterium | reverse complement strand
GACCTGCTGGGCCGCTACTTCACAGGTTTTGCCCAGCAGAAGCTCGCTTCCACCATCGCCACGCAGATCAAAACCGGCCTGCGCACCCGATACATTGATCACGGCCATAAGCTGGCCGCTTACTTTTACTCACCCGACGGCGGCGCCATCGAGCTGCACGACACCGCCGACTTGGAAATTCAGGTTTTCGACGGCAACGACCTGGTCCACAGCGATCGCGTCACCTTGCACTATATCGGCTTGATGACGCCCGCCGCCGACCACTGGGAAGTCCGGCTCATGGAGTCCGTCCCCAGCTTCTAGCCCAATTTCAACAGATGTCATGCTGAGCGGAGCAGACGGGTTCGCTTGCGAACCCGTCTGAGAAGTCGAAGCACCCCTACTTATCTGGCACCAGCACAGAGCGTCAGGGAATTCCTACCGCATCTCCTCCGGCATCGGATGCGTGGCCTGGTCAGCATGTGGCACGAGCCGCTGATAAACCGAATCGGGCAGGTGGGTTTGCCAGTGCCCCCTGAGCTGAGCGTAGCCGGTGATGCCAAGAAACAGCGCCGCAATCCCGGCGGCCATCGCCCATGCCGGCAGCACGCGCCGCCCTGGGGCGGCCATTGCCAATGCGCCCTGTGCCGGGCACACGGCCACGCATTCCAGGCAGCCTGTACACTCAGCTGACTTGATGCTCACCAGTTTGTCCACAGGCAAAGCCAAGGGACACGCTTTGGCACACTTGGCGCAGTCAATGCACGCCCGTGGATCGCGGCGAATCCGCAGCGGTCCGGGCAAGGCAGCCAGCCCCAACAGTGCGCCGTAAGGACACAGAAACCGGCACCAGAAGTTCTGTACCAGCACTGAAGCTGCCACCAGCGTCGCGATCACAATCAGCCCGGTTTCGCCCAAGAAGCGGAAGAAGTTCAGCATCTTCACGTCAGCAATCAGCCCGTAGGGGCTGCGCATGAAGCCGGCAATTTCGGTGGCGCTCATGCTCGTCACTGCCCACACGAAGAATGCCAGCAGCAGATATTTCAGCCCGCGCAGCGGAATGTCGAGCCAGCGCGGCAGGCGAAAATTGCGGCGGAAAACCCGGCGTCCCAATCGCCACAGGTATTCAGAGATAGTGCCAACGGGACACAGCCACGAGCAGAATGCTTTGCGTAATAGAAATGCGATCGCTACGAATGCAACCAGAAGAAACATGGCTGCAGGGTGCACGTCCGGCACATGCCCGCTCAGCAGCCAGAATTTGAAATTCATCATGCCTGCGATCGGCAAATAACCTTCCACGCCCGCCGGCCGTGACAGTCCTGGCACACTGCCGGTTTCGTACCCACGCACCCAAAAATAAAACACCAGTCCGAGGTAAATGTTCAGCGCTAGGAAAGCGAATTGAAACCCGCGCCGCGTCGCCTGCGAGCGGTCCCGGCCGGCTCGCCGCACCAATTTCTTTTTTGCGCTCCTCGCCGGCAGCGCCACAGGAGAGGTTGGTTTCAATATCTCGTTAATCGCTGTTTCCGGTGCTGCGGTGGCCATAAGCGGCTCCAAACGCACCAGCTTAGGCCGCCAATCGAGCTCACGGTATGACTTAGGTCACAGCCGGAACCAGCCATAACTGGATATTTGGCCGTGCCGCAGAGTTACTCTCCAAGGGTCAGGTGCTAAATGCTATCTGCTAATTGCGGTTCTTCCTGCGCTATCATGCAAGTTGCAGGAGGAAATCGTGCAGCATCGGCAGAATCCCGTGGTTATGCTGATGGTAGTTTTCGTCCTGGGCTGCTTGAGCGCAGCTCAGAATAGCTCGTTTCAAAAGCAAAACATATCTTCTGATCAGAAAAACCAGCAAACCAATCCCAGTGAAAAGGTCCCGGAGATCAGCGGCAACCTGGGCGGCTGCTCGGTGGAAATCCATGTGATTGATTCGGCCGGCAAGCCGGTCTACGGAGCGCAGGTTTCGGTGCACATCCGCTATGGCTTCGGCGGTTTTCACCGCCTCGATCTGCAAATCGGCACCAACAGCGACGGCCTCGCCCGCTTCGTTGGCCTGACCGAGCATGCCCGCATGCCGCTCTCCTTTTATGCCGATTATCACGACCGGGAAACTGTTGTCCCTGTGGACCTCAGGCAAAACTGCCATCAGAAGCAGGATGCTGCTATCCCCGACAAGCCGGCGCCGCCTCCTCAGGAGTGAGCGGCAGCCCGCCTCAGCACTCAGCCTCAGTGTTAGGCCTGGAACGAACTTTTGCGGTGGACTTTGGAAAGGCTACGTCGTTAGCTTTTTAACTGCCCACTGCCCACTGCCCACTGCCCACTGCCCACTGCCCACTGCCCACTGCCCAGCTGACTCTACCTCCCCGCCAGGTACGCCCCCGTTACGTATCCGATGGTGCTGCCCACCAGGATGTCAGAGGGGTAGTGTTTCTTGGCTGGGATGCGCGAAAGGCTGACGGCCGTGGCCAACGCGTACGCGCTCCACTTTACCCATCTTTTATGCGGGTACCGGTGTGCCAGCGCGCTGGCGAACGCCCAGCTCGCAGCCGAATGGCCAGAAGGGAACGATTTGCCCGCTTCCCAGAACTCGCCTGTGCTGTTGGTGGCGTACGGATACTGCCGGTTAGCAGCGATTTTGAACACCTCGTTAATGCCGGCGGCAGCCCCCGCGGCTTCCAGGGCTACGAACCCATTCTCCCGTAACGTGTCGTGATGGCGGACGCAGCCGTCTGCCCACATCAACCCTGCGGCCCCCAATTCCATCCCCAGTCCCACATTCGACCAGGTGCTGGCGGTGCTCTGCCGGGCGAGAGACTCGTTGTGCGTTGCGACCCGATTGTCTAGCTTGGCGATCATCAGCCCGGTCGCGGCAGCTATGGGGAGTTCCCATTTCAGATTTTGCGGCCGAATGGCATTGCGCGGGGCCGATGCCAGGCCATGGCCAAGCCCGCCTGCGTCTTTGTGCAGTTGGTTTCCGGTGGCGTACAAGCAGCGCTCCTGGGTGGCGTCGCTTTGCGTCTGCGCAGCGCAGAACACGCTCCCGCTCAGAAGTGATAGAACAAGAATGCGTAAGACCGCGGACGAATAACCGTTCAATGCACTCCTCGAACTATTCAGGTGTCCGGAACTCTGGCCGGCTCTGTTTTGGATGCAGGTCCTCTGACTTGCGAAACGCGCGCTAAGCTGAATTTTAGGCGACTAAGCCCGGAGGTGGCATAGCAGCCTGCGCCCCTAATGGGCCAAGCTGTCTGCCGTGGCGCCACCATGCCAGGTTACGGATAGCGACAAAGCCAGTCCAGGCCACCACTGGAATCAGCAGGGCGCCGGGAAGAATTGAGATGTTCCAGAAGACCACCAAAGCCGCCAGAGTGACCAGCCCTTGCGCTAGCACAGCCGCGAATGCGGCTCTGGGGCGCGCCAGTCGGTAGAAAAGCCCTGACCACAGCACATTCAATCCCAGCAGGACGAAGTAAAGAACCATTCCTAACCGCACCCAAGGCGCGCCCCACTGCGGGCCTGCAAGCCAAATGAGCCAAGCTGCGGCGCCAAGCAGCACATAAATGGATCTCCACCCCCAGCCATAGGCGGGCGGCGGCGGTACTTTTTCTGGACGGCTGAACATCTCGTACCAGCTCTCCACCCGTTGCCGGGCCAAAACGGTGGCGAGCCCGCCAGCCAGGAACGAGAGCCCCATAATGGCGGTAAGTGCGGCAAAGTGATAGGCCTTCATCCTGCTATGTTCGATTCCGCCGCCGCCGTTTTCGATGGCCGCTTCCGATTAGCTTTATTGTGCCCCCAGGGGGGCGGAAACGTGCTCGTGCACAATCAGCCACTCCGGCCCGGTTTTCTCCCAAATCACCGTCCAGCGGAAATCACCCTCGCTCTTTTTTCCGTCCTTTGCGACATCCACGTGATGGACAATAGCGGTGCCCCAAACCAGGTTCCCATGCCGGTGAATTTGGGCGCCATCATTGACCGTGCCCTTCAATGATTGAAACCCGCCGATCACCTCTGTAACGCCCTTCTCGTACTCCGCCCAGCTGTTGTACTTGAGCGGGGTGATATCAAAGAAAACGTGCGGACCCTTGGCATAGTACTTGGCGACATTGGCGGGATTATCCGTGCTCCACGCTGCCCAGATCGCATCCATCAGCGCCTTGCTCGGCACCTGCGTATTAGAAGCGGAACTGGCAGTAGCTTTGGTCTTTTGGGAGGCCTGTGGTTGGCTGAACGATGGGAGTGTGAGAGTAAGTGACAGAAGAACAATCGCGCACGAAGTCCGCATCGAATTTTCTCTCCTATGCAAGTGTTGGGGCCGGTTGCGCTGCGGATTGTCGCACGTTGCTGCCCCGACGCATACAAGAAATACCTCTTAAAGAGTTTCCCCTCGCGGGTTCGTTTGGCCAAGAACCTGGCCGAAGCTGTCGAAACCTTGAAACTGCGAAACCTTGAAACCTGCGAAACTTTGAAACCCTCTATTCCGCTGGAGGAGACATCCGCCGCCTGTCCCGCTGCCGCTCCAACTGAGAACTGGGAACCGAGAACTGAGAACTGCCGTTTGACGCTTTTCCGCAGCAAACGCTAAAATAACTGTGTTTGCCTGTATCTGCCGCCCCGTTCTGGGACGGGCTGCCGCCCGCAGGCCGCAGCGCGGAACATAGCAAGCAAATCGCACACTTTCCCAGTGCTCCGGAACTGCGCCTGGGAGTCAACCAAGAGAGGCATCATGTACGCAGTCATTCGTGCCGGGGGAAAGCAGTACCGTGTGGCGCCCGGCGATGTGATCCGGGTAGAAAAGCTGGCTGACGGCCAGCGGCAGGACGGTAACGTGCAGTTTTCCGATGTTTTGCTCGTGTCAGGCGCTGAGGGTGAAGCCAACCGGCCGCAGTCAGAGGCCAGCGTCACCGGCCGCGTGCTGGGCGAGGGCCGCGGCGACAAGGTGCTGGTCTTCCATTACAAGCGCAAGAAGCAGTACAAAAAGATGTTTGGCCATCGCCAGCCCTTTACGGCTGTGCGCATCACGGAAATAGCATTCGATGGCCAGCGTTTTACCGCCCCGGAAGAGCCGGAGCGTAAGCCGAAAACGAAAAAGGCGAAGCCCGAGGCGGAAGCTGGCGAGCAGACCGAAAGCGCCCGTCCTCAGGCCAAAGCTGCAGCCCCAGCGAAAAAGGCAAAAGCTAAGAAGAGCGCACCCAAAGCCAGCGCAAAGAAAAAGAAGAAGTAGTTAGAAGTCACCAGCTGCTAGCTAGAAGCTAGTAGCTAATCAGCTAGGAGCTATATGGCCCACAAAAAAGGTTTAGGCAGTTCACGTAACGGCCGCGATTCCAATTCCCAGCGGCTGGGTTTCAAAGCTTTTGGAGGCCAGGTGGTCCCTGGCGGTACCATCATCGTGCGCCAGCGGGGCACGCGGGTTAAGCCGGGCCTCAACGTCGGCCGTGGCAAGGACGATACTCTTTTCGCGAAAATCACCGGCCGCCTGAAATTTGTTGACAAGGGCTCTATGGGAAAGTTCGTCATGGTCGAGCCCGTCCCCGAATCCTGATTCACCATAGAGGACACGAAGGACACAGAGGAAGCTAACTTCATTCAATACGTCTTTTGTGCAGGCCTCGTCGACATACGAGGCCTTTTGCTTTTTCACTATCTGCGCGGTCGCAAATGATCATGGCGTTCAGTTCGTGAGCTGATTTGGCCAAAGGCCAACAGCCAAGCGCCAACGGCTGGTTTTCAATGTTTATAGACGAGGCCAAAATTCGGGTAAAAGCCGGCGACGGCGGTAACGGCTGCATGGCCTTTCGCCGTGAAAAGTTTGTGCCTCGCGGCGGTCCTTCAGGCGGCGATGGCGGCAAGGGGGGCGATGTAGTCATGGAGTCCAGCGAGCGCCACAACACCCTGGTCCACTTTCGTTTCAATCCCGAATACAAAGCAGAGCGCGGCCGTCACGGCGAAGGCTCTAAGCGTACGGGGCAGGATGGCGCCGACGTTGTGCTCAAGGTGCCGGTCGGCACCATTCTCTACGACGACGAAACCGGTGAGCGGCTGCACGACTTTTCCCACAGCGACGAGCGGATGGTCATCGCCCGCGGTGGCCGCGGTGGCCGGGGCAATGCCCGCTTTGCCACCTCCACCCATCAGGCGCCTCGCGAGTGCGAACCTGGGCGCCCCGGTGAAGAGCGAACCTATCGTCTGGAACTCAAGCTGCTGGCCGATGTCGGCCTGGTCGGTTATCCAAACGTGGGTAAGTCCACCCTGATTTCACGTATCTCGGCGGCCCGCCCCAAGATTGCTGACTATCCTTTCACCACGCTCGAACCAAACCTGGGCGTAGTGGCGGTCGGCCAGCCGGGCGATCCCGACCAGAGCAGCTTCGTCGTGGCCGACATTCCCGGCCTGATTGAAGGCGCGCACACCGGCGCCGGCCTGGGCACTCAGTTCCTGCGCCACATCGAGCGCACACGCTTGCTGGTGCACCTGGTGGATGTTTCCGACTCCAGCGGTCGCCCCGATCCCCTGCACGACGTTGACGTCATCATGGGTGAACTGAAGAGCTTTGGCGCGCACCTGGAGAACAAGCCCATGCTGCTGGTGGCCTCCAAAATGGACATCGCAAACAAAGAGAAGGTGGCCAAGTTGCGCCGTTACGCTAAGAAGCATGGCCTGGAACTCCACCCGATCTCTGCCGCTACCGGGGAAGGCGTCGAGCAGCTTACGCTGGCCATGGCCCGGCGGCTTGAAGAATTGCGCCTGCGGGAAGCAGAAGTTGAGGCGGATAGCAGGCGT
>DATEGM010000177.1:0-11937 GCA_035280085.1 Terriglobales bacterium | reverse complement strand
CGCACCTTCGCTTGGCGGCAGAACGCGGTAGGGGAGCTGCTGGGGAAATGAGAGTGGCGCGGGCGCCCCTTCGACTTCGCTCAGGGCAGGCTCTCGCCCGCGTAATGCAGAGGTCCTTCGGTCGCGCTCACCTCGCAAGCTCGGCTCGCGCTCTCTCAGGATGACAAGGGGAGTTAGGGCAAATCCAGCCCGAAGGGCGAAACATTTTTTAGCCCAGCGCGTAAGCGCTGGGTTTAGGGCCAAAATGGACCAGAGCCCCGTAAGGGGCGGCACTGATTTTCAGATCCGGACTGCGGAAATTACGATTCCGCCACCTTAATAATCAGCTTGCCGAAATTTTCGCCGGTAAAGAGCTTCATGAGCGCCTCGGGAAAATTCTGCAGGCCTTCGACGATGTCCTCACGGGACTTTAGTCTTCCTGCTGCCATCCATCCCGCCATCTCGCGCGCAGCCTGGGGATAGCGATCCATGAAATCGGTGACCAGCATGCCCTTCATAGTGGCCCGCTTGATCAGAAGCTGAAAGTAATTGCTCGGTCCCTGCACTGGGGTGGTGTTGTTGTACTGGGAAATTGCGCCGCAGATGACGATGCGGGCGCCCAGGTTGATCTGCGTCAGCACGGCATCCAGAATGTCGCCGCCGACGTTATCGAAATAAACATCAATTCCGTGGGGGCAGTGCTTGCGTAACGCCGCGCTCACGTCTTCACTCTTGTAGTCAATGGCGGCATCGAATCCTAGTTCGCTGGTGATGTATTGGCATTTCGCGGCGCCGCCGGCAATGCCCACAGTTCGGCAGCCCTTGATCTTGGCAATCTGGCCCACCACGGAGCCCACCGCCCCGGAGGCGGCGGAAACTACCACGGTGTTGCCGGGCTGGGGCGCGCCGGTATCGAGGAAGCCGAAGTAGGCGGTCATGCCCGGCATGCCCAGCACGCTCAGGTATTTGGGCAGAGGCGCCAGACCAGTGTCTACCTTGTTTACGCCCTGGCCGTTGGAGAGGGCGTACTCCTGCACGCCAAAAAGGCCACCCACATATTCACCCACCGCAAAATTGGGATTGTTGGAGGAGACGACTCGGCCCGCCGCCAGGGCGCGCATGACGTCGCCAATGCCCACCGGTGGGATATAGGAGCGCATGGGGCTCATCCAGCCGCGCATGGCGGGGTCGAGCGAAATCTGCAGCACCTTGACCAGGAATTCGCCAGGGCCGGGCTCGCGCACCGGCTCTTCGGTGTAATTCCAGTCGCTGCGCTTGGGCATGCCCACGGGGCGGGCCGCGAGGCGGAATGCATGATTGGTGAGATTCATGGGACCTTCCTTTCACACGCTGTGCCGTTCCTACGGAACTCATTTCTGCTTCCAGCCTGCTGTTCCAGGACTGCCGTCCTGGGCTTTCCTATGCCGCCCTTCCGGGCTGATGCGCTGTTGCCACTGGGCTAAGCCGGAGTGCTGGACTTCGCTGCCCCGCTGACTCCCGAGTCCTGACTACTGACTCCCGGTTTACCGCTCCTTCTCCACCACCACGGCCGTCCCATAGGCCAGCACTTCCGTGACCCCTTGCATGATCTCAGTCGCGTCGTAGCGCGCGCCCACCACCGCGTTGGCGCCCAGTCGCGCGGCGTGCTCCAGCATCAGGTCGAAGGACTCGGACCGGGTTTTCTCGCACAAGTTGGTCAGCAGCGTGATATTGCCGCCGACGAGCGTCTGCAGGCTGGCGCCGATTGTTCCCAGCACAGAACGCGAGCGCACGACAATGCCGCGCACCACGCCCAGATTCCGCACGATGCGGTAGCCCTCGAGTTCAAATGCGGTTGATACCATGCGATGGTCAATGATGGTAGCCGGCATGCCGGTGGTCGCCATGGAACCTCCCATTTATAATTGGACAAATTGTATTTCTAATTTGCACGCACCGCAGTCAACTGCAGATTGCCCGATTACCACGTTAGTGATTTGTCACGAGACGCAACAAGTTGCGTCTCTACCGATCCCGCTCATCAATCCTCAATCATCAAACGCATATAATTCAGCCGCATGTTCATTCGAATACTACGTCACGCCACGGCTCTGTTGCTATTCCCGGCCGTTATTTGCATCGCGCAACAGCTCGCACCGCCGCCGGGCACGCGTGTGGTAACTCTCACTCCCGAAGCCGGCTACTTCAATGAGCCCTCCATCGCGGTGAACCCGCGCAACCCGCGGCAGGTGGTGGCCGCCTACCAGGTGCCCGCGCACATCGCCTACTCCAAGGACGCGGGCAGCACCTGGAACCGGGCCTCGGGCGTGCCGCCGAAAAATTACAAGATTTCCGGCGACGTTTCCGTCACCTATGACGCCCAGGGCCACGCCATCCTCTGTTACATCGCCTTCGATAAGTTGGGCACGGCGAATTATTGGGGGCACAATGCCACGCGCAACGGCATCTTCATTAAGCGCTCGCTGGATGGCGGCAAAACCTGGGAGGAGAACGCCATTCCTGTGATCGAGCACGCCAACCAACCGGGCATTCCCTTCGAAGACAAGCCTTACATCGTGGCCGACAACACCAGTAGCCGCTACTCCGGCAACCTGTACGTGGGCTGGACGCAGTTCACCCTGACCAAATCGGTGATCCTGTTCTCGCGTTCTACAGATGGCGGCAAGACCTGGTCCTCGCCCATCGAGATCAGCACGCACGAGGGCCTGCCGCGCGACGACAATGGCTCGGTTGAGGGATTCACCGGCGCAGTGGGCGCCGACGGCACGCTCTACGTGGTTTGGGCGGACGGCAGCAGCATCGTTTTCGCCGAGTCCCGCGACGGCGGTCGCAGTTTCTCCCGCAGCCGCACGATCCTGGACACCGCGCCCTCGTATTTTGATGTGGAAGACGTCTCCCGCTCCAACGGCTTCCCTCAAATTGGCGTTGACCCGCGCAGCAAGAACGGTGTGCTCTATGTGACCTGGAGCGACTACCGCAATGGCGATGTGGACGTTTTCTGCGCCACTTCCCGCGACCGCGGACGCAACTGGAGCCCGGCGGTGCGGGTAAATTTTGATTCCATTCACGACGGAACCGACCAGTTCTTCCAGTGGCTGGCGGTGGACCCGCAGAGCGGAGCCGCAAACGTGATTTTCTACGATCGCCGTGAGGACCCGCAGAACGTAAAAACGAAAGTGACCCTGGCGCGCTCCGAGGATGGCGGACGCACGTTCGCCAACTACGCTTGGTCCGAGGAACCGTTTGCGGGCAATCGCCAGTTCATCGGCGATTATCTGGGCATTGCCGCGTGGAGCGAGCGAGTTTATGGCATTTGGACGGAAGTAGCGCCGCTTCCGGCTGCGACTCCTGACAAAGAAAAAACGAAGGCGCCGGCTGACGCTAACGGCCATCGCACGGTAATAAAAATAGGCTTTGCGCAGTTCACGGCTGCGAGGCCGAGCAATGCCGGCGATGGGACCGCGGCTCGGCAACGGGGAAAACGCTTCCTGCAACTGCGGTGAATGCGTCTGCTCTGCATTGCCGGCACGTGTACGACCAACTGTTGAATTCCTTTACAATTGTTCTACGCTCCGAAATTTTCCTGGCCCCTATTCCCAATCTGCACGAATGGTGTTATCACTGGCTAGCTATAGCGTGCGGGTGTAGTGCTATCACTTGCTAGCACAACGATTGCCTGCAGAGATTCACGGCTAGCCTGCAGAAAGTAAGCAGTATGCCAGGATTACCCCAGCCCGCGGCGGATGCTTCCGCTGAGCAGCGCTACCAGGCGCTGCTGGAAGTAACCGATACCGTAGCCCTGCACCACAACCTGGATGAACTCCTCCGTGACTTGGCCTACCGCCTGCGCAAGATCGTGCGCTTCGATTGCGTCAGCTTCATCCTGCACGATCCCGCTACCAACCTCATGCGTGTGGCCCACACTGAGGCTTTTGGCGAAGAGCTTCCCCTGCCGGAAACCATGACTATCGAAGAGTCCGCCTCGGGGCGGGTATGGCAGACAGGTGAGACCCTGGTCATGCCTGACCTGAGCAAAGAACAGCGTCTGGGACCGGTACTGAAAATGCTGCGCGGGGCCGGCTTTCAATCCTGCTGCGTGTTGCCCATGAGCGTGGCAGACCGGCGGCTGGGGGCTTTGGCTTTGGCCAGCCGGGAGCTAAACGCCTACGGCAACGCCGATCTGGAATTCCTGCGGCGGGTGGCGGAACAGGTTGGGCTGGCGGTGGACAACTTGGCCCAGCGACAACAGGCCCTGGCTTACCAGAAGCAGGTGGCCAGCGAACGGGATCGCCTGCGGCTGCTGCTGGAGGTCAACAACGTTCTGGTCTCCAACCGCGAGATCCGCGATCTGTTCCCTGCCATTTCCGATTGCCTGCAGAAAGTAGTGGCCCACGCTTACACCAGCCTGGCCCTGCTGGAGCCGGGCGGCTCGCGCCTCCGGCTCTACGCGCTGGTGTTCCCGGAAGGCAAGGGACTCGTACACGAGGAACTGGTGTTTCCCCTGGAGGATTCTCCGGGTGGCTGGGCCCTTACTCATCGCCAGCCGCTGCTGGCTGATCCGTTGACGACGGAGCAATACCCGGCGGAGATAACGGCGCGCATGGTCTCTGAAGGCGTGCGCTGCGCGCTCTGGCTGCCTCTGATTGCGCGCAATGCTGCCCTGGGCACCCTAAGCCTGGCCAGCCTGCGCGAGCATGCTTTTGGGCCGGAGGATGTGGTCTTGCTGTCGCAGGTAGCCAGCCAAATTGCCATCGCTCTGGAAAACGCGCTGGCTTTCCGTGAGATTGCCCAGCTTAAGGACAAGCTGGCGCAGGAAAAAATCTACCTGCAGGAGGAAATTCACTCCGAATACAACTTTGAAGAAATCGTGGGCGAAAGCCGGGCATTGCAGACAGTGCTGGAGCAAGTGGAGACAGTCGCGCCCACCGCGGCCACGGTGCTGATCCTGGGGGAAACCGGGACAGGCAAGGAACTCATCGCCCGGGCCATTCATAATAGGAGCACGCGGCGGGAACAAACGTTTGTCAAGATGAGCTGCGCCGCCATTCCCACTGGCCTGCTGGAAAGCGAGCTGTTCGGCCACGAAAAGGGCGCCTTCACCGGCGCCATCATGCAGAAGATCGGGCGCCTGGAGTTGGCCCACAAGGGCACGCTGTTCCTCGACGAGGTGGGCGACATTCCTCTGGAACTGCAACCCAAGCTGCTGCGCGCGCTTCAGGAGCGCGAGTTTGAGCGCCTGGGCAGCACGCGCACCCAGCAGGTGGACACACGGGTGGTGGCCGCCACCAATCAGGACCTGGCACAAATGGTGGAGGAAGGCACATTCCGGCGCGACCTCTACTACCGCCTTAACGTCTTTCCGGTGCGCATTCCGCCTTTGCGGGAGCGCCCGGAGGACATTCCCCTGCTGGTCCGCTATTTCGCGCAGAAGTTTGCCCGCACCATGAACCGCCAGATTGAGGTGATCCCTTCTGAAACCATGGAAGCTCTGGTGAACTGGGAGTGGCCGGGGAATGTACGGGAGTTGGAGCACATGGTGGAACGGGCGGTGATTCTCTCCCGCGGGCCGGTTCTGAATGTGCCCATCGCGGAATTGCAGCCCACCAACGGAGAAGCCAAAAACCTGCAGCGCCTGGACGACGCCGAGCGCGAGCACATCCTGCGCGTTCTGCGCGAAGCTGGCGGCGTGATCGGCGGCCCTGCCGGAGCTGCCAGCCGCCTCGGACTGAAACGCACCACGCTTCACTTCAAGATGAAGAAGCTGGGAATCACCCGCGCCGACTTGTGACAACGAATTGGTGGGCGGCGGGAACTGAGAGGCAAGCTGGCAGGGCATCCTGCCATGTGGCAACTCGCTGCGCGATTGAAGATTGACGCTGGCAAGGGGCTGATTGGTCAGTTTTCAAATCGTCATCCTTCAATCATCATTTCAATTAAAGGATTTTTTTGCCGAAAGCGGAAAGCGTTAACTCCACCGCCAGATCTGCGGTGCGGTTGTGCTCGTCAATCACGGGGTTCACTTCGACAATCTCAAAGCTCAGCATGCGGGCGTGGTCGGCAATGATTTCCATGGCCAAGTGGGCCTCGCGGTAAGTAGCGCCGCCGCGCACGGGCGTGCCCACGCCAGGCGCGTCCTCAGGGTCAATCCAGTCCATGTCGAGCGAAATGTGATAGCCCGCGGTGCCGCGGCCGGCCATGCGCAGCGCCTCTTCCATCACCACGCGCATGCCGCGCTCATCAATGTCGCGCATGGTGAAGACTTCCACGCCCGCCTTGCGGATGTTCTCCTTCTCCGTGCCATCCACATCGCGCACGCCCACGATGACGCAGTTTTCCGGCAGCACCTTAGGCGAGAAGCCGAAAATGTTGGATAGTTCCGGCGGCCCCAGTTCCATGATGGCCGCCAGGGGCATGCCGTGCACATTGCCGCTGGGCGAAGTGGCCGGGGTGTTGATGTCGCTGTGCGCGTCAATCCACACCAGGCCGACCTTCTGCTCCTGCCGGCGATGGAATTCTGCCACTCCTGCCACCGTGCCCGCGGCCACCGAGTGGTCGCCGCCCAACACAACCGGGACCTTGCCCGCTTCCAGGGTCTTAACCACGAGTTCGGCGTGCTTGGTGCAGGTGGCGGTGATTTCTTTCAGATATTTGGCGTGCGGATCGCCTTCCTTTTTCTGTTCGGCGATGGCCACGCTGATGTTGCCGGCATCTTCCACCACGTGGCCCAGGGCCTCCAGGCGCGCTTCCAGGCCCGCTACCCGCACTGCCGAGGGGCCCATGTCCACGCCGCGGCGGGACTGGCCCAGGTCCAGGGGCACGCCAATCACGCGAATTTTTCGCGGCACAATGAAGGGCAGCACCGCGCGGGGTGCTGCTGCCGGCCGTTCCTGCTTGGGAGTATCGTTCATATTTTTTCAAAACCATTTCACCACAGAGACACAGAGACACTGAGAAAACAAATTCAAAAATAAGATCAAACGGTGCCAACCAACCCGAAACCAAGCCAAAGCAACTCAACCAAGCAAGAAGTCAAAATCCGAGAATCAGCTCGTCAGAAGTCTTTTCTTCAGTCTTGCTTTTCTCTGTGTCTCCGTGTCTCTGTGGTGAAAAAAAGGGGGTTACGGGTACATGCGGTGCAGCATGCGCGGGAACGGAATCGTCTCCCGCACGTGCTCCAGTCCGCAGATCCACGCCACCGCGCGTTCAATGCCCATGCCGAAACCGCTGTGCGGCACGCCGCCGTACCTGCGCAGGTCGAGATACCATTTGAACGCCTCTTCCGGCAGCCCGTGCTCGTGAATGCGCTGCCGCAGCAACTCGTAGGAACCGATGCGCTGCGAGCCGCCAATGATCTCGCCATAGCCTTCGGGCGCCAGCACGTCCACGCACAGCGCCAGGTCCGGCCGCTGCGGGTCGGGTTCCATATAGAACGCCTTCACCTTGGCAGGATAGCGGTGCACCATCACCGGCTTCTCGAAGAGCGAGGCCAGATAAGTCTCATCCGGAGCGCCCAGGTCGCCGCCATACTCGAACTTGGTTTCCAGCGCGCCTTTTTCGAATCCTTCCTGCAGTTTTTTCACGGCCTCTTCATAAGTGATGCGCGGGAACGGCGGCGCGACCTTCTCCAGCTTGCTGGTATCGCGGCCAATGGTCTCCAGTTCGCGACGGCGGCGTTCCAGGCAGCGCTGCACGATGGCGCTGATCAGGCCCTCAGCCACTTCCATGATGTCGTCCAGCGTGGCGTAGGCCACCTCCGGCTCCACCATCCAGAACTCGGTAAGGTGGCGCCGGGTTTTAGATTTCTCCGCCCGGAAGGTCGGCCCGAATGAGTAGACTTTCCCCAGCGCCATGGCGGTGGCTTCGATGTAGAGCTGGCCCGACTGAGTCAGGAACGCCTGCTCGTCGAAATAGTCCACCGGAAACAGCGTGGTAGTGCCTTCGCAGGCCGCCGGCGTAAGGATCGGCGGGTCGGTGAGCACGAAGCCGCGGTCGTCGAAGAAATCGCGCGCTGCCTTGATAATTTCCGCCCGCACCCGCAAAATGGCCGCCTGGCGCGGCGAGCGCACCCACAAGTGGCGGTGCTCCATCAGGAAGTCCACCCCGTGTTCTTTGAGCGAAATGGGGTAAGGGTCGCTGTCAGGCACGCGCTGCACCACCTGCACGTTGCTGACGTCGAGTTCGTAGCCGCCGGGGGCGCGCTTATCGGCCCGCACCTTGCCCTCGGCGATCACGCTCGATTCCTGCGTCAGGCCTTTGAGCGCGTCGAAAATCTCCGGCGCGACCGCGTTCTTCGCCACCACACCCTGAATGGTGCCTGTGCCGTCGCGAAAGATGGGGAACAGGAGCTTGCCGCTTTCACGCAGGTTATAGAGCCAGCCGCGGATGGTGACCGCCTGGCCTTCGTGCTTGCCAATGTCGGCGATTGTGGTTATCGGTTCCATCTTTCTATTTTTTCACCGCCGAGACGCTGAGCTCGCCGAGAATGCTTTGTCATCTGGAAATTCATTCACAAGTCTCTTGATGCCATTCTTCAGGACAGCCACATGAAAGTTGATCAACAACCCTACTTTCTTGCCTGTCAAGCGCAGGTAAGACAGTAATTGTGCCTCGAAGATTGCTGTCAACTGTTCCACTGCTTTCAATTCGACAATTACGGCATCTTCGACGACTATATCCAGGCGATAGCCGCAATCGAGCGCAATGCCCTTATAGAGGACCGCCAACGGCTTCTGCTGCTCAACCACGAAACCTAGTTGCTTCGGTTCAAATACAAGACATGTCTCATAAGCGGACTCCAACAGCCCTGGTCCAAGATGCCTGTGCACTTCAATAGCCGCGCCAATGATTCGGCGTGTAATTTCATCCAGCCGATCCTTTTCACTTACTTCCATTTCTCTGCGTTCTCGGCGTCTCGGCGGTGAAGTCAATCCGCGGCTAGCCGGCGGAAAGTTTCGCCCATCTTGGCCGGCACATCGGTTTTTTCGTCGCCCTCGACTTCCAGCAGCAGCGGCGGAACGTGCGGAGCGGAAGCCAGCAACTCCGCCGCCTCCTTCCAGTTGATGGTGCCTGCCCCCGGCCACAGGTGCGCGTCCCGGTCGCCCGCGTTGTCGTGCACGTGGGTGGAGCGAATATAGGGCTTGAGAATCTCGAATGCCTGGCTCACTCCGCCGGCCATGTGGGCATGACCCAAATCGAAGCACACGCCCACGTCTTCGAAATGACTGCCACGGATAAACTCCACCAGCTTATCGGGCGTGGAGAGCTCGTTGGGAATATTTTCCAAAAGCAGGCTCACGCCCAAGGGCTTGGCGAAAGCGCGCAGGTGCTCCACTGAGGTCATGGCCGCCTCGAACTTGCGGTCGTCAAACTCTTCGCCGCCGGCGCCCATGTGCTGCACCAGGAAGCGGAAGGGAATCTGCTCGGCGATTTCCAGCGCCCGCTTGATCTCGTCCATGGCCTCCACGCGCCGGCCGCGATCGGTAACGGCAATGTTCACCGGCTGCCCGCCCGCCCGTCCGGATTCGTAATCCGCGTGCATGGGGGAGTGCACCGAGTTGAGCGGCACTCCCGAAGTGCGGAACCAGTCCGCGATTTCGCGCACGTGCTGCTTGCGGTTGGCGTAGTCCAGGTGCTGGCGAGCGGCAAAAATCTCGATGGCCTGCGCCCCGCCGCGCACTAGCCCGTCCAGCAGGCCGGGGTGCAGCCGCTGCTTCACGTAGATGTAAGTGGAAATGGCTTTCTGCATTGTTGTAGGTCAACAACCAAAATCTACCGCCGAGACGCCGGGATAATTGACGATTGATGATTGAAGATTGATGAATGAAATCCCACGCTCCTCAGCGGTTCTTCATTCTTCATTCGTTGCCCCCTACTTCTCCATTCCTCAACGACTGCAGCGCAACTGTAGATCAGGTTCTCAATCGTCAATCGAAAATCGTCAATCATCAATTCTAATAGCCAATCGCCGCCCCGTTCACGTTGCGCTCGTCCGTCGCGCCCAGACGTTCGCCGCTGGCCGGGTCAATCGCAATGCACTCCCCATCGCTCCAGTAGTCTTCCACCGTGACCTTGTGCCCCATCTGCCGCAGTAACTTGATCATGTCCGGAGAAAAGCCCTTCTCCAGATACACCATATCGGGCAGCCACTGGTGATGGAAGCGGGGCGCGTCCACCGCCTCCTGGATGTTCATGCCGTAATCCACTACGCCTATGAGGATGTTGGCGACGGTCGTGATGATGCGCGGGCCGCCGGGCGAGCCCAGCACCAGAAACAGCTTGCCGCCCTTGAGCACGATGGTGGGCGTCATCGCCGATAGCGGGCGCTTCTCCGGCCCAATGGCATTGTTCGGGCTCTGAATCAGGCCGTACAAGTTCGGTGACCCGGGTTTGGAGGTGAAGTCGTCCATTTCATCGTTGAGCAGGAAGCCCAGGCCAGGCACGGTGACGCGCGAGCCGAAGCTGTCGTTCAGCGTAGTAGTGACCGCCACCGCGTTGCCCTCGGCGTCTACGACCGAATAATGTGTGGTGTGCTCCGGTTCGCGCACCGCGATGGTTTGCGGATGCAGTTCGGCATAGCGCTCGAGAGCGGCAAACTCAGGCCGCTTTAGCTGGCGGCTGTCGCTCGCATGATGCGGATCAAGCGAGGCTCGCCAGGCCACGCCGTATTTCTTGTCCACTAATTGCGCCACGGGAATGTTGGCAAAATCAGGATCGCCGAGAAACTCGGCGCGGTCCAAGAAAGCGCGCCGGAAGGCCTCCACCGTCAGGTGAAGGGACTGGGCCGAGTGGCTGCCCAGCGCGCCCAGGTCATACCCTTCGAGTATGTTCAGGGCCTCGACGAGCGCGATCCCACCCGAGGAGGGCGGCGGCGCGCTCAGGATTTCATAGCCGCGATAAGTACCGTGAATAGGCCGGCGCTCTTTGACTTCATAGTTAGCCAGGTCCTGCGCCGTGAGCAGGCCGCCGCCCTGCTGCACCGCCGCCGCAATCTGCCGCGCCATTTCGCCATGGTAGAAGTCGTCAGGATTGGCCGCGATTTTCTGCAGCGTGGCGGCCAGTTCCGGCTGGCGGAAGATTTCGCCCGCCTGGTAGTAGTTGCCATCCCGCTGGAAAATTTGCCGTGAGGCGGGGAATTTGGCCAGGTCCGGGTCGCGCATCTCGTCGGCTTGGCCCCAATTCACAGTGAAGCCCTCGCGCGCCATGCGGATGGCCGGCGCCATCACTTGCGCCAGCGTGAGCTTGCCGTATTTCTTTTCCGCGTACGCCATGCCCGCAACCGAGCCGGGAACACCGATGGCTTTGTAGCCGATGGTGCTCGCGCCAGGAATGATGTTGCCCTGCGGGTCTAGGTACATGTCGCGCGTGGCCTTGGCCGGCGCCTTCTCGCGATAGTCAATGAAGTGAGCGGCGCCATCCGCGGTTCGCAAAAGCATGAAACCGCCGCCCCCGATGTTGCCATCCTGGGGATGCACCACGGTCAGCGCGAAGCCAACCGCCACCGCCGCGTCAACCGCATTGCCGCCCTGCCGCAGAATATCTATGCCCGCCTGCGAGGCCAGTTCCTGCACGCTTACCACCATAGCGTGGGGCGCGTGTACGGGCTGCATGGCCGAGTGCGCCAGCCGTGGCACTATGACCATCAGCGCCAGAAGCACTGCCAACAATAAGTTGCGGTGGAATCTCATGGATGCAGGAGCGGACCTTTGAGGCTAGCGTAGCGCGCGCGTGGCCGTCAAATGACGAATGAAGAATGCCGAATGAAAAGCCTCGCAGGCGTCAATTCAACATTCTTCATTCATCATTCTTCAATTCCTACGTTTCCTGCCGCGCCTCGCCCAATGTGACCCGCACCTGCATGCGGCGCTGGCCGCGGAAGATGGTCAGCGTCACGGTATCACCGGCGCGGTGCTTGGTCATGACGTCGTCCAGGTCCTGCCGGTCCTGCACCGGCTGGCCGTC
>DATEGM010000176.1:0-2497 GCA_035280085.1 Terriglobales bacterium | reverse complement strand
GTGCATCACCCGTTCCAGTTGCGCAACGTCGTTCCAGGGAGCAACCACGACGTCGTCGAAGGTGGCGGGCGGGATTCCTTCTGAGTCCGGGATACGCTCCGGGTTTTCCGGGGAACCCAGTTGTTGCGGCGGATGGCTGTGGGCATTCAGCAGGTAAGGGTCATACCAGCCGTGGTAGTGGCCTTCGAACTTCAGGAGCTTGCTGCGTCCGGTGAAGGCGCGGGCCAGGCGCAGGGCCAGCATGGTGGCTTCGGTGCCGGTATTGGTGAAGCGCACCGCCTCGGCGGAGGGGACCATGCGGCAGAAGCGCTCGGCTGCTTCCAACTCGGCGGGAGTTGCGGCGGCAAAGTGCGAGCCCTCGGCCATGGCGTGGTAGACCGCCTCCACAATCGCCGGATGCGCGTGGCCTTGAATGAGCGCGCCGAACGACATCATGAAGTCGGTGTACTGGTTGCTGTCAATGTCCCAGACTTGCGAACCCTGGCCGCGCTCCAGCACGATGGGGCCAGGCCCGTACACGGCGCTGCCGCGGGACGGCGAATTGACGCCTTCAATGAGGTATTTTTGCGCGCGCTCATACCACTCCTGCGAGTGGGTCCGCCGACGCGTGATTGCGGGCAACTCGTCCTCCGAGCCCAGAATTGGACAGGCCCGCCATACTAGCAAATGTCTTGGGAGTCGTTGGGCAGGTGAACGGGGGCTATGACAGCTATTGGTTGGCGGTCACGGGCGCGGAGCGCGAGGGCAGGCTTCCCCAGATATTTTCTTCCGGTTCCAGGCACTGCAGCCCGGCCTGGGAGTGCAGGGCGGTGCCATAGCCGCCGATCCAGACCACGCGGAAGCGGGCACGCCGGCCCCGGTGCTGCACCTCAATGACCGCGGCGGTATCCACGATAGACGGGGTGCCATCCAGGCGGGCGCCCCGATGGCTGATATCCCGGGTGTACGCATCTTGTTGAAAAGGATGGCCAAAAGCGTCTACGCCGCGCACGCGTACGCGCAGGCGGGTGTTGTACCGAGGCTCGGGACGGGCAACCATGCGCCCCTATCTCACCCCGGTTCAGGCTCTTGGGTCAAATTACTGAAGGCTAAGCAGGCTCGTGCCCGAAGTGCCGTGGTGGGGCACGTACGATATTCCATCGCACTCCTTGGCTGCTCAAGCCGCCGGCGGACTTACATACTGCTGTGGATTGCGTTCGAACTCCTCCTTACATTCCTGCGAGCAGAAGTAGAAATAGTGCCCGAGGTGTTCGGAACGCAGATTCTGCGGCACCCTGGTCTCCTCCACTTCCATGCCACAAACCGGGTCTACACGCATATGTCCTCTCTTTGCTGGTAAACTAGGGGCCACTCCCAGGCTGGCCGAGCTAGCCCCTTCGTCCTTGTGATGCCGTGGCCGCGGCAGACGTGCAAATCACCTGAACCACGCAGCGCCTCTTCCTGAGCTGAGTCGCTTTGCCGAGTTGCACCCAATCCGTCAGGCCAATGGGCGGGAACCAACATTCGTAATGTGCGCACCGCGGCGGGAGAGTGTTTACTGGGAAGAAGTAGGGCATCCATGGCGGAAAAATTGCACCGGTCCTGGGTCAAATTCCTGCGTCTGCTGCTGGCTTTTGCCGCTGCCGTCTGGGCCATGCGCTCTTCGCTGGGATGGATCCAGGGAGCGACCGGAGTGAAGCAACTGGGTGGATGGCTGGTGCTGCTGGTGGCCAGTTTAGCGCTGGGCATGGCAGTGAGCGAAGAAGTTCGCCGCGATGCCTTGAAGCAACAATGAAGGTAAAATTTCCCTGCTGAAGAATTTCGTCTAAATCCTGCCCTTGCACCCCTATCCAGCGAAATGAGGCCTGCTGTAACCATCTTTGCACTCCCACTGTGACGGCGGTCACAGATTCAGGGGAGTAGGCCTGCCATAGACTTCCCCGAACGGCACCTGACAATTCGAGAGCCACTTCAGAACCGTTAGTACCGAAATTCCCGCGGAGGAAGCATGTATCTCCGAATCGGCAAGCACCTTTTGCTGCTTTTGCCCTTCCTGCTGCTATCGCTGAGCCATGCGCAGGCGCGAAACGCGGAACAAAGCGCGGGGCAGGCCAGCGCCGCAAGCCAAACGAAGGAGGCTGGGCAGTACGTAGGTTCTGAAACGTGCAAAGGGTGTCACGAAGACATCTTCAAAGCGACTGAAAAAACCCCGCACTACAAGATGGGATTTCAGCCTGGCGCCCCGGGTAAGGGCATGAATTGCGAAGCCTGCCACGGCCCGGGGGCAGCGCATGTGGAAGGCGGAGGCGACAAAAGCAAGATTATCGTCTTTGAGAAGCTGAGCATGGCGGAAGCTAACAAGCGTTGCCTCAGCTGCCATTCTTATGACAACGAGCATGCCAACTTCTCCCGCTCCGCTCATGCCAGCAATGACATTGGCTGTATCAGTTGCCACTCGCCGCACCACGCGAAGACGGAAAGAGCGTTGCTGGTGGAGAAGCAGCCACAGCTTTGCTAC
>DATEGM010000175.1:0-10759 GCA_035280085.1 Terriglobales bacterium | reverse complement strand
CACGCGTGCGGTGAAGGCCTACAACGCTGAACCGCGAATGCAGGCGGCTTTTGCGCAACACGTGCGCCGGCTTTCCGCCAATTTGCTGCGGTCCGCCGACCTGCATGCTATGGTCACACTCTTCACCACCCTCCTCTCTGGCGGGGTGATCACACTTCTTATTTATCTGGGAAGCGCCTTTGTTCTCTCCTCCAGAATGACGGTGGGAAGTTTGGTCGCCTATTTCGTCTTGGTCGGATTCCTCGTGCCTCCCCTGGTCCAACTGGCGCGCGCCGGAGCGCAATTCACAGATGCCTTCGCGGCATTGCAGCGCACCCGGGAAGTGCTGCAACAGCCCGTGGAAGCGGCCTCAACCTCGCGCTCGGTGGTCATGAGTCAGTGTGGAGGTGAGATTGCTTTTGAAAATGTGTCGTTCTCTTATGACGGCGAGGAACCGGCCCTGCTGAATGTGTCCTTCACCGCATTACGCGGCACGGTGACGGCTTTGGTGGGCTCCTCGGGAGCGGGAAAATCCACCATCATCAACCTCATCGCCGGCTTTTATGTTCCCAGTTCGGGCCGCATCACCGTGGATGGCGTTGATCTGAACTCCATCACTCTTGACTCCTATCGCCGCCGGCTCGGAATTGTTCTGCAGGACGGAGCAGTCTTCGATGGAACCATCTACGACAACGTTCTCTTCGGCCGTCCCAGCGCATCCCGCGAAGAAGCGCTCTCCGCGTGCAGTGCCGCTCATGTAGACGCTTTCGCCAAACGCCTCCCTAACGGTTACCACACGCGGATCGGGGAGAATGGCGTGAGACTCTCCGCCGGTGAAAGGCAGCGCATCGCCATTGCCCGCGCCATCGTTGCCGATCCGCGCATCCTCATACTGGATGAAGCCACCTCCAATCTCGACCTGCATTCTGAATCCTTGGTGCAACGCGCCCTGCGCCGCTTGATGGCCGGCCGCACCACCTTCATCGCCGCCCACCGCCTCTCCACCATTGAACATGCGGATCAGATCCTCGTGATAGATGCCAAGCGGGTGGTCGAACAGGGGCGCCATGAATCGCTGTGGGCCAAGAGAGGCCGCTACTACGAGATCATGCAGGTTGCTCGCCTTGAACATGCTGACGCGGCGGCGCCTCTCTAGGCTGCGCCGATTGATCGGTACCTTCGCTTTGAAAGCTGGACGCAGCCCCAGTTCGGTGGAAGACCTACCGATCATTTTGCTGCTGCTGATAAAGCGGATCGTATGTAGTGGGGTCGTACTCTTGCCCATACTTGTTCTTATGGGGCAGCAGCGAGGTGTTCTCAAGAACGTGGATCGCGGCCAGCGATATGCCGTTTTCCGGTATGGTGATCGTGCGCGCCAGCGCCTTCAGCACATCCGGTGTCGACCCCTCGTACCACACCTGCAGCTCATAGTTGCCAGGGGGAACCGCGGGAATGATGAACGCGCCTGAGCGTTGCGAAATGGCATAGTACGGCGTGTCCAGCGCAATCACCACCCCGCTCATCTGCGCATGAATGTTGCAGAAAATGTAGCTGATCCCGGGACGGTCGAAGTGCACCTTCCGCGTGCTGCCCGCCTCGTACAGCCCAAGATCGAATCTCTTTCCATCGAACAATGAAAATACATTGTGAAAAAACGGATCATGGTTGGGAAATTCCACCACCGCGCCGGCGGGAACCACGAGGATGTGCGGGTGAAAAGCCTTGTCCTTCTGCACCAGCCGCAGCGGTTGGGTGGGCTTGAACTCTCGTATCAGGTCCGCCCGCGACACCGGCCTCGACTCCGGCTTCAGCCACACCACAACATTCGAGTTGTCGCGTGTCTTACGCCCTTTGGCGCGGCTGACCAGTTGTGCCTGTCCGCGAACGGCTGCCTGCCCAACGGCCATCGTGGGCGCCATTAACAACAGCGCTAGAACCCAGCAAGCCATCGTAGCCAGCGGAGTAGCCATTCAGAACAATACTCCCATCACCAGGTTGATTTGTCCGGCGTGTTGTGGTCCCGCCGATATCTCCACCGTGCGGAGATGCCGGTACTCCAGCGAAAACAATAAATCGGAGCGCGGCCGGTAAATAGTGTTGAATACTAAGCCCGCGTTTCGGGCCAGTGCCGAATCGAGATAAAACTGCCCATACGGTAAATTCTGCCCGTACGAATACTCTCGCAGTTCAGCCGCGAATGGGTTATCCATGCCGAAGCCCGCGTTGAACTCAAGCTTGGCTCGTGGCTGGAACTTCAGCTGCGACCAGCCCCCAATCACGTCCAGACCGTGAACCTCGGTCGTGCTCAGGGCAGGAGGGCCGCTGAATACAGCGCTGCGGTCGCCGGCGGCCCCGAATCCGCCCAGGCCGCGTCCGCGATAGAATTCCCCCTCCACACTGAACAGCGCTCCCAAAGGTATCGTCCAGTCGGCTGTCCCCGCCCACCCGTCCACCGTCCGGCCAAAGTTCCAGTCTTGTCTGCCATAGTATCCCCCGGCACCGAACGTCATAGGCCTGCCCAGCAGGTTGTGCGTGAATGCCACGCGGCTTCCATATCCCAGTTGCCGCGACGACTCCCCCGCCACCGGTCCGCGGTAGAACGTACTGCTGGGCGGTTGTCCAGTCACGGAGTCAAACAACCCTGCGCTGAGCGAGATATTCGAACTGTCCGGCAGTGGCACTCGATGCTCCACCCGCAACTGCGGCACCCAGGTCCATAAATTTCCCATGTAGGCGAATCCCGGGGTCGCCAATGTAGCCACCGAAGTCGGCGAAAGCGGCGAAAACAAAGGCGCGTCCTGCCCGGCAATTAAGGAGGTATTGCTCCACTCCAGGCGCACCGTTCCCGTCCGCAGTCGTGCCAGGCCAAAAGTTGCTCCGTTCGGCGTATTAGGAAACCCGCCGGCAAAATCAAACTGCACGTCACCCCGCGTGTGCGCTCCTGCCCAGTCCGGTCCCATCACCGAGAGCCCCAATTGCGATTGGCGAAACGTTGCCCCCAGGCTTCCATGAGTCTGGCCCGCGGGCGTTTCTTCCGCAATCGAGGGCAGGTCCACATTGTTAACGGTGCCCAGATTGCTGAACAGGTTGAACACCGCAATCCCTGACAGGCGCACCCGGTAACGCGAAGCGCTTTCCACCTTGGTCTGGTATTGTTGCCCCAATTCCCCGGTGAGCACCTGGTATTCGTCTTCCAGTTTGCTGATGCGGCCCTGGTCCGTGCTTTGTGCCGGAGGACTGTGTTCCGGCGTAACTGCCGGAGCATTCGCCTCCGCAGGAGAAGAAACATTGTTGCCGTAGGATTGAGCGTTCGACGTGGCGCCGGTCTCGGCGCCTCGCGCTTCCTCAGACTCCAACTCCCGCCGCAGCGACTCTGTCTCTCGCCGGTATTGTTCCGCCTCTTTGTGTACCTCGGCTACCGCGGCGCGCAACTCAACTACCTGCTGTTGAAGCTGCTTGACGGCCTCGGTTAACGCGGTGTTGGGCTGGGAGGAAGGTGGCGCCGAATCCTGAGCCCACCCTCCGCCATTCAGGGCTATCAGTATGACCAGGCCCGCTATCCACTGCCAATCCGATCTGCGCACCATCTCATATGCTCCCGGTAAGCAGGTCTGTTCCTGCCCGATCTGCCACGTCTCGTACGCAATGCCGCCAAGCGTTTCTCTTCTGTTATCTACGCAGCGGCGGTCCCAGGTTCGCCGTTGCCCTTAGGGCAGGATTGTTTCTAAACCCACGCCTCGCGGGTGGCGGCCTGGGCTTCCGTCGTGCGCGGCAGAAAAACTACAAAGGTGCTGCCCTGCTGCGACGTTTGTTCCACCTGCACATCGCCGCCATGGTCTTGCACGATCTTCTGCACGATGGTGAGGCCGAGCCCGGTCCCGTTCTCCTTGCCCTGGCTGACGAAAGGTTCGAAAATCTGCCCTCGAATCGCTTCCGGAATGCCATGTCCGTTATCGGAAACGCGCACCTCAAGCCCCGACCCTGTTTCCCCCAGCGTAATCTCAATTTTGCCCCCTTGCGCCGGCAGCGCCTCGCAGGCATTGCGCACCAGGTTCTGGAAGGCCCGCTCCAGCTTCTTTGGCTCAAACATGCCCTCGCTGTTCCCCTGGCAGATCACCTTGATATCAATGTTGTGAAACCCAGGGTTCGCTCGCACAGCATGTATGGCACGATGCACGGTTTCCTCCAGCGAGGCCTGTGATCGCCGCAGCGACTCGCGGCTGCGGGAAAACTCCAGCAGCGAATCCAGCAGCTCCGTCATCTGGTTCACTCCTGCCCGCACCTCGTTGTAAAGCTCTTCGCGCTCCGCAAAACTGCGGTTGTTCGCGCTTAGGAACTCCGCATTGGCCATGATCGCCGCCAGCGAGTGCCGCAAGTCATGGGAAATGGAGCTGGCCATGCGCCCAATGGTGGCGAGCCTCTCCGCCTCCAGCAGCCGCCGCTGCGTCTCCTGCAGGCTGCCGCGCATGCGCCCAAATGCCGCCCTCACTTCCGCTACCTCGTCACTCCCCCCGCCGGCCAGCGGATAGTCGAAGTCACCTTTCGCCAGAGCCCGCACTCCGGCCACCAGATCCCCCAGCGGCCGGGTAAACGTGTAGGAAATCAGATAGACCAGTCCTGCTCCCAGCAGCACCGCCAGCAGGCCCACACCCAGCAGGCTGGAATCCAACCTGCTCAGAAAGGACGTTGCCTGGTCCAGCGACTTGAGCACGCTCAGGCGGACCCTGTGGCCGGAGTCATTGGCCAGCTCCACGGAAGCGACCAGAAACCGCTCCTGCCCCAGCTGCACCTCATCCAGCCCTATCCGGCTCGCAGGATGGACTGGCTGCCGCAACAGGTCCGCCTCTTTTGGAGCCGAAAGCGTGCTTCTCGCCACTTCATTCCCATACCGGAACGCCACCTCGCTGGCCGCCACCTGGCTGATTTCCTGCAGCAGCGCGTCATCAATTTCATACCCAATCGCCAGGAATCCCAGCAGCCGGTTGTTTGCCGGCGCCCCGAAGTAAATGGGCTGGATCGAGACCTCGTACAGGTGATTGCTTCCGTACCACCAGTGATCCGTCTGTGCTTCATTTTGCGAGCGGCGCAGCGCCTCCTGCGCCTGCTCTCGCGCCATCCCGGGCCCGGCGGTATGCAGAGCCACGACCTTGTTCTCCGGATCGGCCAGCACTAGCAGGTCTGTGCCCGCCAGCTTCCTCAGGTCCTGTGAGCCGTCTTGAATGGTGGCTGCATCCGCCGTCGTCATCAGCGCACGCAGATTGGGCATATCCGCCATCAGCTGCGCTGTGCGATTCAGGCCCACTTCTCGCTGCCGCTCTACGTTTTGAAACGTGGAAAGGGAGTTGTGCAGGTCCTGCGAGATCTCCTGCCGCACCTGCTTTTCCATCACCCTGCGCGCCACCAGCAGGCTCGCCGAGGTCAGGCCCACGGTTACCAGCAGGAGGGAAAGCAGCAGCTTGGTCCGCAGGCGCATTTTGATCATGACCAGGGCCGATTCAGGGGGCTACGGCACGAACCGGTACCCCGCGCCGTGCACGGTGCGGAAATGCACCGGGTTGGCCGGGTCTTTCTCCAGCTTCTGGCGCAGCTTCAGCAGATGGTTGTCCACGGTTCGGGTGGTGGGATAATTCTGGTATCCCCACACTTCATTGAGCAGCTCTTCCCGCGAAATCACCCGCTCCGGGTTCTGCACCATGAACTTCAACATCTTGAATTCCTGGCTGGTTAGCGCCACTGTCTGCCCGGCGCGCGTCACCTGCATCCGCGTAAAGTCCACCGTCACATCGGAAAATTGAAATATTTCGGTGACAATGCCGCGGCCAGTCCGCCGGATGCCTGCCCGCACCCGGGCCAGCAACTCCCTGGGGCTGAACGGTTTCGTGACGTAGTCGTCCGCGCCCAGTTCCAGCAGCAGCACTTTATCCATCACATCCGCTGCCGCGCTCAGGATAATGACTGGAAGTGCAGGGAACCGCTGCTTGATCTCCTGGCACACATCCTTTCCCGGGACGCCCGGAAGGCGCAGGTCAAGGATCACTGCCGTCGCAGCGCTCGTCTGCAGCGCAGCCACTCCCGTGGGCCCATCTCCGGCTACTTCCACGGAAAAACCCTCCGGCTCCAGCAAACGCTTAAGCGCCCGCTGCACGCTGGGATCGTCTTCGATTACCACTATTCGGTCCATGCCCCGTGCGCACACCCATTTCTCTCGGCACGATTGTCCAGCCCGGTTTGCCGTAATTCCCGTGAAGGCCATCCCCAGCGTCCCTTTAGCGTTTTTAGCGCCTTCCTTCGCATTCGCCGTGTCTTGTCAAAATTCTGTCAAGACCAGCTCTTCATTGAATGCCGAGTGCCCCAACTTATTGAGTTGCAACACTCTCGTTCTGTTACATCAATAAATGGATTCTTACCGCAAATTCATCCCTTGGGCTCGAATGTCACCGGAAATGGACAATTTTTTTACAATTTTTTGACAAATCCGGCGCCGCCGCAGCTTTTCCACGGCCTGTCAGGCTGCCTGGTCCGGCAAGAAGACAATTAGGGTTTGGCGTGCAGTTCGTCTTTCCCGGCTCAACAAGGCAAACCCCAGGCAAAACAACGCGGTTAAGTGAAGCTCGCTCACTGTAGCTTGGCGTACTCCGCTGGCCTGCTTCAAAATGCGGATGTCGGGTCGGTGTTAATGAGGAAGCCCAACACGGCGGAGCAAGTCGCTGTTGCGCCGGTCGGAGCGCAGGTTATCTAACCGCGGATCGACATTGATATCTGTAACTCCCGCCCGCCTTGCAAACGCTTTTTCCAGATTTGCGAAGGCGCGTTCCTTGTCATTTAGCAATGCGCAATCTGTCGCTGCGCTGGGGAATACCCCTCCCCCATAGAAATTTCCATCATATTCCAAATACTGTGCATTTCTCTTGAGATATCCGGCATAGCCGCTTTTTTCAAATGTTTGCATGAGCTCCCGTGCGCGTTGTTCATGTCCTCGGAGCCTCGCGAACTTCACCCATTGTTCCATTGCTCGACTGTAGCTGTGCTGCTGCTCGTACACCATTCCAAGCACAGATATGGCTTCGACGGAATCTGCATCAATTGCAAGGGCTTTGTTTGCCTGCTCGATGGCATAGTTGTAATCTCGAATAAAGTAATACTCGACGGCTGTGCTCCAGTTGTTCAACACGGATAGAGGATCAAGCTCTATTGCCTTCCGGCAGTCTGCGATGCCCGCTTGCGCTTTTCCCTGGCCGACTTCGTGGATCGAGCTTCCGTCTCCGCCGGGACGACCTGATGCGCTTGTGCGACTTTAGCCAAGCCGAAATCCAGCACCTTGGCATGTCCGCGCTCCGTCACGAAGATGTTCGCCGGTTTGATGTCACGGTGAATGATTCCCTTCACATGTGCCGCATCGAGTGCATCAGCGGTCTCGATAGCTACGTCCAGAATGCGTTCCAGCTCCATCGGGCGACCGCCGATCACAGGCTTCAGCGTCGCACCATCCAAATACTCCATCGCAATGAAGAGCTGATCGCCATGCTTGCCAATCTCGTAAACCGTGCAGATATTCGGATGATTCAGCGCCGATGCAGCCCGTGCTTCTCGGCGGAAACGTTCCAGGGCTTGCGGATCGCGAGCGAGATCGTCGGGTAGGAATTTCAGCGCGACGAAACGCCCCAGCTCCGTGTCTTCCGCCTTGTACACCACACCCATCCCGCCGCCGCCGAGTTTCTCGACAATGCGATAGTGGGAGACGGTCTGGCCGACGAGTTGGGAGGGGGGAAACATTCGCGGGAATGTTAGGACAATTCCGTTTCCAGTTCAACGCAGACGAGTGTCTTGAATCATGGGTTGACAACTGCGTCCCGATACCATATAAGGCCAACGCGCTTGGCCGGTCATGCCAACTCGCAGGAGAGGAAGGTGCACGTATGCGAAAGATCATTGTGGCCGCAGTTTGCGCGGTTTCTGTTAGCGCTGCGGTGTTTGCAGCTCAGGGCCAGGGCGGGCAAGACTCCAAGGCCTCTTTCACCCAATTTGTCCAAGCCAGCATCAAAGCCACTACCGACAATGACGCCAAGTGGCTGGAAGCGAATTTGGCCGACGGGTATGTGGAAGGCACGAGCTATGGTGCTTGGTTGCCCAAAGCGCAGCTAATCAAAGACGCTGGCGATCCGGCTAACAACAAGTTTATGAAGAACCAAATCAGCGACATGCAAACCGAGATTATGGGAAACATTGGCGTTGCCCGGTTCAAAGAAACCTACGACGCGATGATCGAAGGGACACATCGTGCTCGTACCATCATCTGCAGCACCGTCGCTGAAAACAGGGATGGTACGTGGAAAGGGCTGTCGAATCACTGCTCTAAAGTCGAGTAGCGGCGCTTCCGGCACATGGACCGCAAAGGGCGGGAGCGATTCCCTTAGCTCCAGCCCTTTCTTCCTGCAACCGGTGATGCTTCCCCCAGGTTGGATGCTGCTTTCAATCAGCAACCATCGTCATCCCGATTCTACTGAAACCCTGGAGGCGCGGGGCGGAATCGAACTTGAGGCGTTTAGGCGGCATCCGAGCCGCCTGCCGAAATCCTGAGCGCAGCGAAGGATCCCTGGCCGTTCCAAGCCGGTCTGGAGGCGCGGGGCGGAATCGAACTTGAGGCGTTTTGGCGGCGTCCCAGCCGCCAGCCGAAATCCTGAGCGTAAGCGAAGGACCTCGCTTCGGCCATCATTCAACGCAATGCATGGAGGCGCGGGGGAGAATCGAACTCCCGTATAAAGGTTTTGCAGACCTCTCCCTTACCACTTGGGTACCGCGCCCTCTTCTTCAGGGTAACCTGCAGCCCTAAAGTGGGCAAAATGCCGGGCTATTCTGGCCGGCCGCGCCCCGGGAACAGCCCGCCAACTAGTAAGATAGAGCTGATCCAGGCAAATCGGATTTTTCTTTAGGGGCTGACGAATGTGCAGAAACATCAAGATTCTTTTCAATTTTGACCCGCCGGTTACTGAGCAGGAGATTCGCGGCGCTTCGCTACAGTTTGTGAGAAAGATTTCTGGCTTTAATAAACCTTCCAAAGCCAACGAAGCAGCTTTCCTGGCGGCGGTGGATGAAATTGCCGCAATCTCCGCTCGCCTGCTCCATTCCCTTGAGACCAGTGCTCCGCCCAAGAACCGGGAAGAAGAGGCCGCCAAGGCTAAGCTTCGCGCTGCCCAAAGATTCGGGACGTAGGTTTGCGAAGTGCCAACCCGCCAATCGCCTGCTAGGGAAGGTTCAAACCGTGGATGCTCGCCTGTAGAATGGCCGAACATGGTGGTCGCAGTAACACTCATCGTAATTGCGCTCCTGCTTCCCGTTCTCCTCATCCGGTTTTGCAAGAGATGGGTAGCAGCGTTCAACCTGGCAATTACCAATCGCGTAACCAGCCCTTTCGCCTCCCGCCTTCCCGGCTTCGGCCTTCTCACTCATATCGGACGGAAATCAGGCCGGTCCTACCGCACGCCGGTAAACGTTTTTAGAACACCTGATGGTTTCATGATCGCCCTCACCTACGGGCAGGAAGCGCACTGGGCGCAAAATGTTTTGGCCGCCGGCGGCTGCCGCTTGGAGACTCGCGGCCACAGCTATCAGCTTTCCGCGCCCACCGTCGTTCATGACCCCAGTCGCGCAAAATTCCCGTTTCCCGTTCGCATCATTCTCCGCATCATCGGCGCCACCGACTTCCTGCGGCTTTCCACAGCGCCGGGGCATGCTTCGCCTAAGTGATAGGCCCACAGGACGCAATCGGACGCGCAGGTTCACATCTGAGTACGAAGGTTTCGTGTCCCGCCTATCCGATCGGATACTCCACCGGTGCGGCCTGCCATCGCCAGCATGGCAAGGATTAACAGCCTGACACAGCTCCTTAATCTCGCAACTTTCAATCCCTTAACAGCTTGCACCGCATCACGTGCGAGTTTTCGACATCGTCACCACTTTGGTAATTAGCGTGCTCCTCCTCAGACTGGCGTTAGAGCCCAGGAACATTCCTGCGGGCTCTCGCACCGGAGGTGGTTATGGCAGCAGCCGCAACATCTACCCACGAATGGCAACCCGTTTTCGGGAACACAGAAGAGTGGGCGCAACCAGAGTGCAGCCCCTCGAACAATCTGGCAGCTGCCGAGACCGCCGTTACCTGGCGCGTGATATTCGGAAACACCTCAGCGTGGCTATCGCCTCAATTGAACACCACACAACCCGGGGACGTTTTGCCTGAACTGTGCGAGCTGTGCCGCCTGCCAATCCGCCAAGGGGAGGAGTTTATAGCCAACTCAGCGGGAGATCGGCCAACCCACACTCGGTGCCTGAACCTGGAATCACCACCGACTCCGGTACAAGGACCCCCGCTACGTCAGTGGCTTAGCATGCTGCTTGCGCTTGTGAAGTCGTAGCAGTGTTTATCGCTTCCACACCCGCCTAGGTATTCCCACGCCCTTGCTGGCGACTAATCGATTGGATAGTGTCTCTATCCGAATGGATAGTGCATGGCTCTCCAGAAGGCAAATGCTGATGGCGGCTTTGGCCTCTCACCCAATGGGCACACCTTGCTTTCAATAACATCCGGCGCCAATCGCGGAAGCGGCCGTTTCGCCGCGCGCGGCAATAAACGTGCTCAACTCCTGCCCGAACCTTGGAATCATGGACCTTTCGTGGAGGCTGCGATGAAGAGACACTCTCTGTTCCAGGTTTTAACCCGGGTTTTGGAAATCGCGCCCGGTTATGTGCTTCTGTTCACGGCATTGGTGCTTGCCTCTCAACTCAC
>DATEGM010000174.1:0-6952 GCA_035280085.1 Terriglobales bacterium | reverse complement strand
AGGTAGTCGAAGGCTTCGCCGACCTTCATCTTCCGCTTCTTGGTGCGCTGGCCGAAGATGTTGGGCAGCATGTCTTTGATGTTGATGTCCATTTCCTCCACGCCCTGGTTGGAAACAATTTCGAACGCGGGGAAGGATTTTTCGCGGACGTCGAGTTCGACCATGCGGTCGTCCAGGCGGCCTTCGCGCAGTTGCTGGCGGAGCTTTTCGCGAGTGCGGGAGCTGGATTCGGCCAGACTGGAACCTTCAATCACCACGCCGGAACCACCGCCGTCGCCGCCAGGACGGCTGGGGGCCGGGCTGGGCAACAGCAGGTCCAGCAGGCGCTCTTCGGCGTTGAGTTCGGCCTTATCGGAAACATCTTCAAGCTTTTCTTCCCGCACCATGTCTATGGCGATCTCAACCAGGTCGCGAATCATGGACTCCACATCGCGGCCCACGTAGCCGACCTCGGTGAACTTGGAAGCCTCTACTTTGAGGAAAGGCGAGTTGGTGAGCTTGGCGAGGCGGCGGGCAATCTCGGTTTTACCGACGCCCGTGGGGCCAATCATGATGATGTTCTTGGGGATGATCTCCTCCGCTAAGTCGGGAGCGAGCTTCTGGCGGCGCATGCGGTTGCGCAAGGCGATGGCCACGGCACGTTTCGCGGCCGCCTGGCCGACCACGTATTTGTCGAGCTCACCCACGATTTCGCGCGGGGTGAGCTCGTCCAGCGCAAGCTGTTCTTCTTCGGCGGCGGGAGGTAGATAGATAGCCATAAAACAAATTTAGTAATTGAGTAATTTGTAATTGGGTAATTTGAAAACCGCGGCGCTGCCGGCTTCAAGCTAAATTACAAATTACTAAATTACAAATCCTCCATCCAATCTGGCGCCGCTACAGCTCTTCTACCGTGACCTTGTCATTGGTATAGATGCACATCTTGCCGGCAATTTTCATAGCTTCTTCGGCAATCTGGCGGGCCGAGAGCTGGGTGTGCTCAGCCAGTGCCTGGGCCGCCGCCTGAGCATAGGGGCCGCCGCTGCCAATGGCGGCAATGCCGCCATCAGGCTCGATCACATCGCCCTGGCCGCTGAGCAGGAATGTTTGGTTTTCATCGCTCACCAGCAAGAGGGCTTCCAGGTGCCGCAGGAACTTGTCGGTGCGCCAATCCTTAGCCAATTCCACAGCGCCACGGCTGATATTGCCGTGGTACTGCTCCAGCTTGGCTTCAAAGCGGCTGAAGAGGGAAAAGGCGTCGGCAGTTGAGCCGGCAAAGCCGGCCAGAATCTTGTCGTTATAGAGACGGCGAATCTTGCGGGCGGTGTGCTTCACCACCCCTTCGCCCAGCGTAACCTGGCCGTCTCCGGCCATCACCACGTGCCCATCCCGGCGCACACACAAAACGGTAGTAGAGCGTACTAGTCGCGAGTTTTTCATGCGGCCAATTGCTCATTATAACAGCGTGATTTCCAGGCCAGGGGCCACGCAAGCCGCTGGTGAGTTCCAGGTGCGCGGGCGTATGCTCGTAGGGTGAAGGGAAAGGAGAATGCGATGAAATACGCCTCATTCTTTCTGGCTGTTCTATTTCTGAGCGCCGGCCTGGCGGCGCAAACTTCGACACCGGGCACGACCCAGGAAACGCCTCCACCCCATCATCAGCACATGATGGCCATGCAGCAGCATATGCAGGAGATGAAAGCGCAGATTGCCAAGATGCAGGCTAATGTGGACCAGATGAAGGCCAATGCCGCGAAAATCAAGGAGCCGGCGGTGCGGCAGCAGGCCGACCTCGACGCCCAGATGTGGCAGATGATGGTGGACCACATGCAGGGCATGCAGCAGATGATGGCGGAACATGGCGGCATGATGGGTCCGGGGATGCATCACCCAATGCACCACCCCGGGCCGGGAGGAACGCCGCCGCCCAGCACGCAGCCACAGTGATTGCTATGGGCGTTCGAGAATAAGAAAGGCGGGCAGGCAGGCCGCCCCACCATACCGCCCGCCATTTATCTTCTGGAAAATCTATAGTTTAGAAACAGAAAACTGATTTACCTCGCGGCACGAACAAATTTCCCGGCAAAGCTGTGGATTTTCTTTTTACCTTGCATTAACATCCCCGACCGCAATCCCCGGCTAGACTGACCCATTTTCAAAATGAGCTGCAGACTAGGTGTTCAAGACTGCGGACGATGCCTAATTTCCACGGACAATGTGTCCGGAAAGGCTGCTGTATGAAAAGGATTACTGCTGCATTCGTCTCCGTTGTAGTGCTTTCGCTGTGCTATTCCGGTGTAGCCCAGCAATCCCTTGGTGGAATTACGGGAACGGTGACCGACCCGACGGGGGCGGTAGTGCCGAGGGTACAGGTCAAGCTGGTGAATCAGGGGACCGGCTTGGCAAAAGCGACCGTTAGCAATAGTCGAGGGATCTACGACTTTCCAGGTCTGCCTATCGGGAAGTACACGGTCACGTTCGCGGCCGATGGCTTTAAAACTGAGGTGCATGATGCCATCTTGGTGCAGGCGAATCGAACAACGACGGTCTCAGCAGCTTTGCAGCCAGGCACTGCCAACACCACGGTGGAAGTAACCGCAACCCCGCTGCTCAACGAAGTGGATACGACTAATGGCTATATCTTGGGTGCGGACCGTATCCAGGAAATTCCGCTGGGCACAGGCAGCTTCACCCAACTGGCAATTCTGAGTCCTGGAGTAAATGCGGACTTGCTGGCTGGGGCGGGCACCGGCCAGGGGATGGGCAACCAGGCCATCTGGGCCAACGGACAGCGCGATACCAGCAACAGCTTTACCTTTAACTCGATCAATGCGAATAACGTGTTCAACGGAAAATCCACGAGCTACGTGGGTTCCAATCGCTATGTCCTGAGCACGGGCGAGAATTTTCTGGCGGGGGGGCAGATCCAGACCAACACTTCGGTCTACGATGCTATCGGCCAGGGCTTGCCCACGCCGCCGCAGGAGACGATCCAGGAAATGCGGGTGAACACCTCCATGTACGACGCCTCCCAGGGGGCGAACAGCGGAGCGCACGTGGACGTGACGACGAAATCGGGAACCAACGACTTTCATGGGCAGCTCTACGGCTACCGCCAGACCAACGATCTGAATGCCGCGCCCTTTTTCTTCAAGCAGGATCCCAGCATCCCGGCCTCGCAGAAGGTGCCCTCGCTGCACCGGGGTGTATTCGGCGGCATGCTGGGTGGTCCGATTATCCGGAACAAGCTGTTTTTCTTTGGCTCATACCAGGGTGTGCGCACTCACGACCAGTACAACGGATTTTCTCCGGTAGTTGTGCCCCTGCACCTCACCGATGACCGCAGCGCGGGGGCGCTGGCGGCAGTAGCGCAGCAAGATTTCGGGGTCGGCGTGAATCCGGCGCAGATTGACCCGGCGGCACTGAAGCTGATGCAAGCCAAACTGGCCAACGGGCAGTTCCTGATTCCCTCAGCCACTATTACCGACCCCAATTTGGCCACTCAGTTGGGCCATGACGCGCTGGTGCAGGGACCGCCGTCGGTCTTTGATGCCGACCAGATCAATGCCAACCTGGATTACGACTTCAGCTCGCGCGACATTCTTTCCGCCAAGTACTACTTCCAGCGTGATCCCACGACCAGTCCGTTCGCCATCAGCCAGACCCTGGGCTTTCCCCAAAAAATGCAGGCGGGAAGCCAGGTGTTCTCGTTGGACAACATCTCCACCGTACACCCGAACCTGACTTGGGAGCAGAAGCTGGGATTCATCCGGCAAACCGCGTTTTCCACCACGCAGCAGGCATTCACGCCCGCCGACATGGGCATCAATCTGTTCGGCAGTAAGTCGTTTCCCGGGATCAGCATTAACACCGCGGATGCCACAATTGCCAGCGGGCTTTTCATTGGGCCATCGTCCCCGTTTTCTGATGCCGGGGTTTTCCAGAACCAGTGGGAATTTTCCAGTAACCTGAACTGGATCACGGGGCGCAACAATTTTTCCTTTGGCGGCAACCTGGACTATAACCAGCTAAATATCATCAATCAGGCGACACAGATTGCTCAGGTAGGTTTCGATGACTTCCCCTCATTGCTGACTGGCACTTTGCGCCTGGGGGAAGAAAACTCCGTGATGTTCCAGGGGGCGGCCAGCCGTTATTACCGTTCCAAGCAGGCAGGCATGTACGCCCAGGACAAAATTCGCCTGGGCACGCAATTGGTGGTGGACCTTGGAATTCGCTTTGACTGGGACGGGCCCCTGGCGGAAGCCCACGGGCACTTGGTGAACTTCGATCCTGCCCGTTATCAGTACAACTCTTCCACCGATACCATCGTGAACGACGGCTTGATCGTGGCCGGCAACAATTCGCAATACCACACCCCCGGTGCGAGCAACTCCACGCTTCTAGGCCACCAGTACGGATTCGCGCCGCGGATTGGCCTGGCCTGGAGTCCCAGCTTCGCCAAGAACTTCGTGGTGCGCACGGGATTCGGACTGTACTACGACCGCGGGGAGTTCTTCTCCGAGTTTTCCCCGGGCGCGGGGTTTGGCTTCAACGGGCCCTTTGGCGTGACCTTGCAGCCGCCTTTCGTTCTCCCCGTACTGAGCACGGCGGCTGATACCCTTTCTAATCCTTTTGGCTTGGCCAGGCCGGTAGTGCAGCCAGGCAATCCCGCCACGTTTGCGGCTCTGTTGCCCAACGTTTCGCAGCTAATCAGCGGCAACTTCCCCGCCGGCAATGAATTTGGACCCTTCCTGTTCGGTGGGTATGATCCGCGCAACCGCCTTCCTTACTCCGAGGACTGGACGCTGGACCTGCAGTGGCAGCCCAAACCGACGGTAGTGACCACACTCTCCTACGTGGGTAACCGCGGCCTGCACGAAGTGCTGCCCATTCCCTTCAACCAGCCGCAAATCGCCACTCCGCAACGCCCCATCCATGGGCAGGTCTATTCCTATGGCTATAACGTGACCTCAGCGGAAACCATCTCCACCGTTGATGGTGGGAACACGGACATCCGAGTCCCTTATATCGGCTATAGCCCGAACTCGGTCTTCTATGAGGCGGAAGGCATTTCTACCTACAACGCCCTGCAGGGCAGCATCACGAAGCGCATGGGCCACGGGCTGCAGTTCAGCACGTCCTACACGTGGTCGCATGCCCTGGACGAAGGCAGCGGGCTGGGGCTGTTCTATAACGGAAACAACCCGCTCGATCCGCGGCAGTCCTATTCCTCTTCTGATTTCGACCGCACGCATGTTCTTGCGGTCAACTACTACTACCAGCTGCCGAAACTGGCGCATGGCAAGGGTTGGGGCGACAAGCTGCTCAATGGATGGGGTATGACCGGCATCGGCATGTTCGAAAGCGGACAGCCATATAACGTGTACGATTTTACCGGTGGTATAGCGAGCGTTTATTACAGCGTAAACGACTTTATAACCAACCCCATAGTCCCCTTGGCGTCGGGTTTCACCCCGTCCAAAGCGCTGACCGGCGCATCGGGGGCGTTCGGCACACCGGCCTTGAATCCGGCAGCTTTTGCGGTTCCCCTGCTTGCGCCGGGACAATCGGGTGTGCCGCCCTGCGATTCCAGCGGCGCTTGCGACATCTACGAAACCACCTTCGGCAATGGTTCGCGCAATGTGTTTCGGGGGGCATTTCAGAAGCGTATGGACCTCTCCATTTTCAAACAGACGCGGTTGAGTGAGCGTTTCATGCTCAAGTACAGCTTCGACATATTCAACCTGACCAATACTGCCAGCTTCGATACACCTAACAACAATGTTTCCTTCAACCCGTTTTTTGCTAATCCGCCGTTCAATCCGGTTAGCAATGCGAATGGCTACCAGATTCCCCCGGCCGGCAGTGTGGGAGTTGTCCAGCACACCCTGGGAAGCCCAAGGTTCATTCAAATGTCACTTCACCTGACGTTCTGAAACCGCAGCATGCAAGAAGAAGGGGGGCAGGGCCCGGAAGCCCGCCCCTTTTTTGTGCTGAGAGGTGGGATTACTTTGCCGAGAGCACTTCCACTACGCGGTCGAAATCTTCCAGCGACTTGTATTCGATCACGATGCGGCCTTTGCCGTTGCGGTCTTTGATGTGGACGCGCACGCCCAGGCAACGCTCCAATTCCATTTGCGCTTCGCGCACATTGGGATCCACGAAGGGTTCCTTCTCTTCTTTCGGCTCAGCGGGATGTGCCAGCCCGAAGACGAGTTGTTCGAGAGCGCGCACGGAGAGGCCCTGTTCCACGACCCGCTCGGCCAGCTTGTTGATCATCTCCAGCGAATCCAGCGAGAGCAGCACCTTGGCGTGGCCGAAGCTGAGCTTGCCCTGTTCCACCAGCGTCTGCACCGGCGAGGGCAGCTTGAGCAGGCGGATGTAGTTAGAAACGGTGGCGCGGTCAATGCCGGTGCGCTGCGCCATCTGCTCCTGGGTGAGGCCGAATTCGCGGCCCAGGCGGTCGAAGGCGCGGGCCTGCTCCATGGGATTCAAGTCCTGGCGCTGCAGGTTCTCGATGATGGTGAGTTCCATGGCCTGCTGGTCGGAGACTTCGCGCACCACGGCGGGAATGGCGGTTTTGCCGGCGCGGCGCGAGGCTTCCCAGCGGCGCTGCCCGGCGATGAGCTGGAACCGGCCGCTGCCGATAGGTCGTACCACGATAGGTTGCACCACGCCCGTGGCGCGGATGGAGGCCACCAGCTCTTCCATGGCGGGCTCGTCGAGGTGCAGCCGCGTCTGATAGGGATTGCGGTCAATCAGCCCCAGGGGCAGCTCACGCATCTGCTCGTGGGGCGCGGCCGGCTTGGGCGGAGGCGGCGCGGCCACGGGTGCGGCATGAGGGGGAGCAGCCGGGAGAGGCGCCGGCGGCACGGGCGAAATGGCGGCGGGGCGTGGACCGCCGGGAAGCAGCGATTCCAGGCCGCGGCCCAGGGCTTTGCGCTTGTCAGCGGCGGCAGCGGGTGTAGTG
>DATEGM010000173.1:0-5034 GCA_035280085.1 Terriglobales bacterium | reverse complement strand
TGCTCAAGATTGCCATCCAGATCGCCGACGCATTAAGCCGGGCTCACCGCGCCGGCATCGTGCATCGCGACCTCAAACCGGGCAATATCATGCTGACGGCAGCAGGCGCGAAGCTACTGGACTTCGGTTTGGCCAAACCGCTGACTGCGATTGCATCGGCCGCCCCCGGCAGCGGTTCGGCGCCCTCGTTCACCGCCGCGCCCACGCTGACCGGTCCGAGTCCGCTCTCGCCGCTGACGACACAGGGGACGGTGCTGGGGACCATCCACTACATGTCGCCGGAGCAGATCGAAGGAAAGGAAGCCGATCCACGCAGCGACATCTTTTCGTTCGGGGCCGTGCTCTACGAAATGGCGACTGGGCGACGTGCGTTCCAAGGCAAGTCCCAGATCAAGGTGGCTTCGGCCATTCTGGAGGATGACCCGCAACCGGTTGCAGCCATGGGCGAAGTTTCACCCGTGCTCGACCACATCATTGCGACTTGCCTGGCGAAAAACCCGGATGAGCGCTTCCAGTCGGCACTTGACGTGAAAATCGAGCTGCAATGGGCGGCGGAAGACCGGCAGCCCGCGACAGTACTACCGGCGGAGCACGGTAGGGGTATACGCGTGAGATGGCTGGCCATGGCGGCTCTGCTGGCGCTCGTGACCACTGCCTACTTTGCCTATCTGCTTCTCAGCCGAAGCCGGTTTATCGTTCGAACGCTTTTGCCTCCCGATAACCTGTCGTTTCGAACCACTAGCACCACTATCTCAGGAGTACCTGTCCTCTCCCCGGATGGAACTAAGCTCGCCTTTGTTGCGGCAGATCGCAAAGGCGTTCAGGCGATATACGTGCGCCCGCTTGGCGCGCTTACGGCACAACCGCTGGTCGGGGCGGAGGATGGAGAGTTTCCCTTCTGGGCGCCGGATTCGCACAACTTGGGCTTCTTTTCGAAGGGCAAGCTGAAACGCATTGACGTGAACGGCGGTCCTGCTCAGGAATTGGCGGATGCCACGTTGCCCCGCGGTGGAACGTGGAGCAAGAAAGGCATCATTGTCTTCTCTCCTACTCCCGCAAGTGTGCTCAAGCAAGTACCCGCGAGTGGCGGCGGCGCTGTCACGAGTGCAACGGCGTTCAGCTCCGATGAGGCGACTCATTCGTGGCCGTCATTCCTGCCGGACGGCGAACATTTTCTTTTCGAGTGTGCACCGCGGGCAGCCGTATGCCTTGGCCAACTTGCCTCGTCGCAGCACCAGATCGTGCTGCAGGACGCCGCCTTCGCCCTCTATTCCGCCGGTCAATTACTATTTGTGCGCGATGAAGTGCTCCTCGCGCAACCCTTCAGTCTTCGCAAAATGGAAGCGACCGGACAGGCAATACCCATTGCCGAACACGTGGCCACGAACGCGGTCGTGGGCGGACTCGGAATCTTTTCCGTTTCGGATACAGGAGTGCTGGTCTATGAGCAGAGTCAGTCGGCCACAGGGTGGCCCCTTACGTGGTACGGCCGCGACGGCAAACCGCAGGGCAGCCTCGGCAGTAACGGACTCTACTACGGACCGGTAATCTCGCCCGACGGGACCCGGGTGGCGGTTGCGGAGGGTAAGACGTCCTCACAGACCGACATTTGGATTTTCGATCTGAAGCGCGGCACCGGATGCGTTTGACCTTCGATAACAGCAGTGGATTTCCCGCCTGGAGCGCCGACGGAAAAACTGTTTACTTCAACGCGAATCGCGGCGGACATGAATCTATTTTTGCCAAACCGGCAGACAACAGCAGCGCGGAGCGTTTGCTGGCATCTCCCGACGTCAGTGCCATCCGCTGGAAGTCTGTCTCTGCTGATGGGCGTCTGATGGCGTTCATGGCCCTCGGTGAACGCAGCGGATGGGGAATCTGGGGAATGTCACTGCAGGACAAACCGAAGCCGTTTAGCGTCTTGCATGACCAATTCACGAAGGTTGAGCCAGATCTGTCCCCCGACGGCAGATGGCTGTCGTACGCGAGCAATGATACTGGGCGCTTCGAGGTTTATATCACCGCCTTCCCAAAGGCCGGACCGACATGGCAAGTGTCCACCGACGGAGGCCAGCGGCCATTCTGGCGCGTAGATGGCAAGGAGCTGTATTTCACAACAAACGATCAGGCGATCATGGCCGTGGATGTGATGCCGACAGCGAATTCGGTCTTTCTGGGCCAGCCGCACCTGCTGTTCCGCGCCGCCATGCAATCCGGACCGCTCGGCTCGTATCATGTTAGCCGCGACGGGAAGAAGTTCCTGGTCAACAGCGTCGGCACTGAGCAAAGCGCCCCCCTCACTCTGGTGACGAACTGGCCGGCGGAGCTGAAGAAATGAGTCTGGCGAACGGAACGAAGCTTGGGCCGTACGAAATCCACTCGCTGCTGGGCGCGGGCGGCATGGGCGAGGTGTACCGCGCGCGGGACACGCGCCTGGAGCGCACGGTCGCCATCAAGGTCCTGCCCGCCACTCTGAACGACAACCCCGAGCTGAAACAGCGCTTCGAGCGCGAGGCAAAAGCCATTTCTGCGCTGCAGCATCCCCACATCTGCGTGCTGCACGACGTTGGCCATCAGGGCGGCACTGACTTCCTGGTCATGGAATATCTGGAAGGCGAGACCCTGAGCGAGCGGCTGAAGCGCGGTCCCCTGCCCCTGGAGCAGTTCTGGAAGCTTGCCATCGAAGTGGCCGACGCCCTGGACAAGGCCCATCGCGCCGGCATCGTGCACCGCGACCTGAAGCCCGCCCACATCATGCTGACCAAAGGTGGGGCCAAGCTGCTGGATTTCGGGCTGGCCAAGGGGACCGGCGCAGGGGTCGCGGCTGCTGCCGGTGGTTCGCCCTCGCAGTCGGTGTTTTCCGCGGCCATGACGCGAAGCAGTCCGGCCTCGCCCCTTACGTCCGCCGGTTCGATCGTCGGCACCGTGCAGTACATGGCCCCGGAGCAGATCGAGGGCAACGACGCCGATGCCCGCAGCGACATTTTTTCGTTTGGCCTGGTGCTGTACGAAATGCTCACCGGTGCCAGAGCCTTCGAAGGCAAGACGCAAGCCAGTGTGGTCGCCGCGATTCTGGCGCTCGAACCTAAGGCGCTCCGCTCGCTGAACCCGGATGTCCCGCAGCCGCTGGAGCGGATGGTTCAACACTGCCTGGAAAAAGATCCTGCGGAACGCTTCCAGAACGCCCACGACCTGAAGCTGCAGATGGAACTCATCGCGGAGATGCCGGCGGACGGCGCTGAAGCTCCCGCGCCCTTACCGGCAAGTCGCCGCTGGCTGCCCTGGGCGGTGGCCGCAGTGCTGGCGGTGGCGGTTGTCGCGCTCGCACTCGTCTACGTGCAGGCTTCGCACGCGCCGCAGACTTTGCTCCACGCCTACATCCTTCCGCCTCCCAAGTCGGAATTCAGTTTTCTGTCCACCTGGTCGGGAGCAGTAGCCATTTCGCTTGACGGGAAGCGAATCGCGTTCATCGCCAAAAGCCCGGAGAGCGGTCAAGAAATGCTCTGGGTCCAAGCGCTGGACTCCGGAACGGCTCAGCCCATGCCCGGCACCGAGAACGCCGGCTTTCCCTTCTGGTCTTATGACGGCCGCTACGTCGGGTTCTTCGCTGGCGGCAAGATGCAGAAAATCGCAGCCGACGGCGGTCCCCCGCAGACGATTTGTGAAGCGAAACTTGCGCGCGGAGGGGCCTGGAACCAGAACAATGTGATTTTGTTCACGCCTACGCCGGGTGACGCCTTGTTCCGAGTCTCGGCCGCGGGCGGGACTCCCACGCCGGTTACGGAACTCGATACCAAGGCCGGCGAAACCTCGCACCGCTGGCCAGTGTTTCTGCCTGACGGAAAGCACTACCTGTTCTGGAAACAAGGCACAAATGTGGCGGAAGACGGCGCCATTTATGCGGGCACCCTGGACTCAAAAGAACGCAAGCTGCTCGTCGCCGCCCAAAGCTCCGGAGCTTACGCCGAACCCGGCTACCTGCTATTTGTGCGCGATGGAGCCCTGCTCGCGCAAAAATTTGATGTAGGCAAGCTGCAATTGGAAGACGATGCCCGCCCGGTGGCCGCTCACGTGGGCGTAAATACCACAGTCTTCCGGAGCATCTTCGCGGTTTCCGCATCCGGCACGCTGCTCTACCTGGAAGGAGGCGCTAGTGCCGGGCATCGCCTGGTGTGGTACGGGCTGGATGGAAAGCCGGGCGCGAACGCGGTCCCGGAGGAGGTGCTTTACCGTACCCCGGCGTTCTCGCCGGATGGCAAGCGACTGGCCGTCTCGGTGGTGACCAGCGACGCGCAAGACATCTGGATCTTCGATTTGCAGCGGCAGACAAAATTGCGCCTCACGTTTGGCCAGGGGAGATCGGGCCACCCGACCTGGTCGCCCGACGGCCGCTGGATTTTTTACTCCACACTCCGCGGTGGCCGGTTTTACATGTACCGCCGGCCGTCTGATGGAACCGGTAACGAAGAGCCTATCTTGGCCAATGGAATTGGCACTCAACCAAACTCCATCAGTAGCGATGGGAAATATCTGGCCTACGACCAAATCGGCGGAGACTCAAGCGCGGGCCAGTCGCCCAGGAATTCCGACTTGTATGTTTTACCGCTCTCCGGGGACCGCAAGCCCATCCCCCAGCTATTGTCCCCATCTCTCAAGGTGTGGCCAGAATTTTCTCCGGACGGCAAATGGCTAGCCTATGCCGGCGAAGAAACGGGGCGGCTCGAAATTTATGTGAAGCCTTTCCCCGGCGCGGGCGGAAAGTACCAAGTGTCCACTGGCGGCGGGGACAATCCGCATTGGAGTCGTGATGGCCGCTTGCTGTTCTTCAGCACAGACGTAGGCGAAGTGATGGCGGTGGACGTGCGCGAGACTGGTGCGGCCTTGCAGTTGGGCGCTCCCCGGCAAATCCTGAAAGCGCCCTTGGTGAGTGGACCGGAGGGGCCGTTCGCTGTCAGCCCCGACGGGAAAAGACTCCTTATCAACCAGACCGGGAGCGACACTGTGCAATTGCCGCTCACAGTGGTCACCAACTGG
>DATEGM010000172.1:0-3446 GCA_035280085.1 Terriglobales bacterium | reverse complement strand
GGCGGATTTGAACCAGAAAATGATGGAGAGTGAGAGGCGGCTGACCGACGATGCCGGCCTGCCTCGCCGCTCCTGGTACAAGCACCTGATTTACGCGCCCGGCGTTTATACCGGGTACGCGCCGAAAACCATGCCCGGCGTTCGCGAGGCCATTGATCAGAAGCGCTGGCCGGAAGCAAACACCGAGATCGCCCGTGTGGCTAAAGTGCTGGAGCACGAGAGCGCACTGATTGATTCAGCAACCGCCGAGTTGGTCTCAGCTAAGTAACACTTCAGATTGTCATCCTGAGCGAGTGCGGGTTGAGCGAAGCGAAAACAGCGCGAGTCGAAGGATTTTGTTTTTTTTCTCCTTTTGATCCGTCTCAGAGCGTGGCGAGTTGCGGCCGCCCGGCCGCACTCAGCGGCCTCAGGTGAACTTGCCGGAGCCGCCACTACCGCATCCCCCAGCAGAGAAGGTAGAAAATTGCCGCTCCGCCATTTTGGAGCCACAGTGGGGACACTTCAGGTCATCATCGGCATCTTGCATGCGACGCAGCTTTTCGAATGTCCGGCCGCACTTTCGACAGTGGTATTCGTATAAGGGCATACGTGATAAATGCGCGTAAGAGAATTGTATTACACGAAATCTGACCCATCCCCCGCCAGGCAGCCAGTTCCTCACGCCGCGCCTACCGGTCAGTTCGGCGCTCTCCGCCGTTGACAAATTTCAAGGCCGCGGTATCGTATGTACCCCACCACATTTGGGGCTCGGGGGCCTGTTTCAAAGAAGGTCCACAAGGAGGCGGGCTGTGCCTAATAGAAAAGTTCTTCTGCTATTGCTTGTCCTGTGTTTGAGCTGTGCCACGACCGCGGTTTTAGCTCAGCAGGGCCAACAGCCGCTCACCAATGCGGATGTGGTCAAGATGGTGAAGAGCGGGCTGCCAGCCTCGGTCATCTCGAATGCCATCCAGGCCAATGACACCGACTTCGACGTTTCCGCCAACGGGCTGATCGCGCTGCAGAAAGCAGGTGTGCCGCAGGCGGTAATGGATGCCATGATTTCCGCTTCGTCGAAGAAGCGCGGCAGCTCGGCTGCCAGCAGCGCAGCCCCGGCGGCGGCCGCCGCCCCAGCCGCGACGTTGCCGAACGGCGGCCAGCTTGCGGTTACAGTTGCGCAGGGCGGCAAGAGCGCGGCCCTGCCTCTGCAGAAGACGCAACTGGCGCAGACCAAGAGCAAGGCCTCATCTATGGGAGCTCTGGCCACGGATTCGGCCGTCAACCAGGCCTTTCAGGTGGGGGTGAACGAGGCCGCCTGGCAGGCATGGTCGCATGGCGGCGGATACGGCACCTACTCCGGGGTCACCGCCGGAGCCAGCGTCATGTCTGGCATCATGGGCCATCGCAAGCCGACCGTCACTTACGTGTGGGCGCTGCCCGGTCCGAGCGCCGGCAATGCACTGGAAAATTCGCCCAACTTCGACGTGACCTTTACCGGTATTCCGGGAATCAACGAGGAAGAATATGAGCCGGCGATCGTGAAGCTCACGCCCACCAGCAACAATTGGCGCCTGGTGGGAGCATCGCAGGGCAAGGCGGATACTATGCAGGATTCCTCGGCCAATTGGGAAGTGTATTCCTCGTACGTTGAGGAAAAAGTTCCGGTGCGCGTCAACAAGCTTGGCTCGGGGCACGTGCAGATATCGCCGGCCTCACCGCTGGCAGTGGGCCAGTATGGAGTGGTGCTGCGGCCGCGCAACAAGAGCAAGCGCTTCGCCGGCGCCGATGTGGCCAACAATCAGGGCGAAGGCCTGATCTTCAATTCGGTGTTTGCTTTCGCGGTGAAGTAGATGTGTGAGAAGGTGGCCGGCGGGCGCCTCGCCCGCCGGAATGTTTTACCCTACAAGCGGCCGGCGATTATCCCGGCAATCTGCTTGCCCGCGTCGGCGTTCTGGCCGGCCGTGCGCAAATCAATGTTCACCATCACATCGCCTTTGCGCATCATTATGCCGGAGCCCATAGGCTCGACGTAGGCCTCATCTCCTACTCCGGGAATGGCGGTGAAGGTGTCCATGCCCCCGGAAATGCTTTTCAGTGCGCCGTGGCTGAGCTTCATGGCTATGGTGCCGCCTTCCCAGGTCACGTCAACCGCCATCCGCTTCATGCCGCCAAAATCGTAAATGCAGTTGCTGCCCGAATTTTCCACGCTCAGTACCGGCATGCGGAATGCCGCCGCCACTTCCGATTTGGTAGCCAGCCGGCAGGCGTCGCGGCTGCCCGTGTAGGGAGTGGTCTTGTAGGTCTGCGTGAATTCCTGGGCACGCTTGCGCACGCGGTAACCGATATAGAAGCAGCTGCCGGCTGCCGCCAGCACGAAGAAGGCGAAAACACCCAGCAGGGCAAAGATGATCTTGGCCGCGCCGCCGCCGCCTTTAGTCGGCGCTGCTGCCGCTGGAACAGGTGTCCCCGGCTGTGCGATCGGAGCCGGTGCATTAGGCGCGACCGTTTGCCCGCACTGGGCGCAAAATTTAGCTCCCGGATCCAGTTTGCCCCCGCATTTGACGCAGAATGCGCCCATGAATTCTCCCCTTAGCTGAATTTTTGAGCTGCTACATCCCCAACGTGACCCGCTGGAACTGCGAAACAGCTCCAGTGCTTGAATCAGGGCCCCAAGGCTGAAATCTTGGATTTGACGCCCGAAGCGCGCACATCTTGACGGTTTTTCCCCGGAAGGTCAAGCACGAGATTCGGCCGGCGTGAGCCGGAAGATTCCCTACTCCAGCAGCCTCTTGTCCCAGGGATAGTCGCGGTGCGAGACGATGTGAATGCGGGCTGCCTCGGGATGACGCGGATTCAGCAGTACGTTGAAAGTCTCCGGAACAATGGCGGAAGGGACGCGCAGCAGGGCAGAGGCGCGGGAGCGCAGCCATTCGTCACCCAGGGTACGAGTGGTAAGCAGGTCCTGTGTCCACTCCGCAGTCAACTCCGCCTTGCGAATCGCCCGCAGGGAAATATCGTCCGGCGCCTCTGCCTTGAGCAGTTGGTAGCTCCGGGGCAAGTGGGCGGGATCGAGTTCCAGGTGGACCAGCACTTCCACCAGCGCGCCAGCCGGCGTCTCCGCCAGGTAGAGAATGGGATGGCCCTGCGTGTGCCAGCGGGCGGAGGCGATCAGGCCGCCTTCGCCCTCCAGGGTGGCGTGATTGCTGATGCGCCACAGCAGCATCAGGCGAACATGCCTTCGTCAATCTGGATAAGCATCTGCTCTACCAGGCGTCCGCCGGTTTCTGTGGCCAGCATCTCCATGGGCGTGCGCCCCTGGAAGCGCCGGAGGGGAGCGCGCAGCCAGGCCAGGGCGGCGGTCTCATCGCCCATCACCAGTTGGGCGCGGGCCAGGATGCGGGCGGTGCGCACGGCGCGCTCTGACTCCTCGCGGGAAAGAGGCTCATGACGGCTGCGGCGGTGCTTGAGCG
>DATEGM010000171.1:0-5424 GCA_035280085.1 Terriglobales bacterium | reverse complement strand
ACTGCGCCTGCTGGGCCAGGCCAAGGACGAGTTGGGCAATGCCTTCAAGGCGCTTTCGGCGGAGGCGCTGAAGTCGAATAACGAATCGTTCCTGCAGCTGGCGCGCGAAAGCCTGCAGAAATTTCAGGCGGGGGCGCAGGGTGACCTGGAAAAGCGCGAGCAGGCGGTGGCGGAGCTGGTTTCGCCTATCAAAGACACGCTGGAGAAGTTTGACGCGCACATTCGCCAGGTAGAGAAAGAACGCGGCACGGCATACGGGCAGCTAAGTGAGCAGGTGAAATCGCTGCGGGAGACGCAGGAAAGCCTGCGTGACCAGACGGGCAAGCTGGTGCAGGCGCTGCGCGCGCCTTCCGTGCGCGGACGCTGGGGCGAGATTCAGCTGAGGCGGGTGGTGGAGATCGCGGGCATGCTTCCCTACTGTGATTTCGAGGAACAGGCCAGCGTGACTACACCCGAAGGGCGACTGCGCCCCGACCTGGTGGTCAAGCTGCCCGGGGGCAAGAACCTGGTGGTGGATGCGAAGACGCCGCTGGCGGCTTATCTGGACGCCATGGAGGCGCAGGATGAGGATGTGCGCCGGGCGAAGCTCGCCGATCATGCACGCCAGGTCCGCGACCACATGGTCAAGCTGGGGTCGAAGCAGTACTGGGAGCAGTTCGAGCACACGCCGGAGTTCGTGGTCATGTTTCTGCCGGGCGAAACTTTTTTCAGTGCGGCGCTGGAGCAGGATCCGTCGCTGATCGAATCGGGCGTGTACGAGAAGGTGATTCCGGCCTCGCCCACCACGTTAATCGCGCTGCTGAAGGCGGTGGCGTACGGCTGGGGCCAGGAGCGGATTGCGCGCAGCGCGCAGCAGATCAGCGCTTTGGGCCGGGAACTGCACGAGCGCCTGCGTTTGCTGGCGCGGCACTTCGATGACGCGGGCAAAGGCCTGGACAAGGCGGTGGAGTGCTACAACAAGGCCATTGGATCGCTGGAAGGGCGGGTGCTGGTTTCAGCGCGCAAGCTGAATGAGCTGACGGCTTCGGCCGCGGCAGAGATTCCCGAACTCGAGCCCATCGAGACCACGGCGCGAACGTTGCAGATGGAGTTTGAGGAAGAAGAAGCCGGCGGCCATAACGGAAATCTGGCCGCCACTTCCGCGGGCCGGGGTTAATGTTCCATATGTGAGACTCAGAAACTAATGTGGCATATTGGCCCTGGTCCTTCCTTTTCAATTCTTAGCGCTGTCATGTTGAGCGAGGGCGCATGCCCGAGCCGAAACACCCCTGCGCGGCCAAACGTGCCATAAGGTCCCAGGGAGTTCTAATGAGGAAACCCCTTGAAGCGGCGATGAGGAGGGAACGCGGTAGCGGTCCTTCGGCTGCGCAAGCCGACTCGCAAGCGAGTCGGCTTGCTGCGCTCAGGATGACAGGCGTGAAAGTTTTACCTTCTTATAGCGCATAGCGTCGTCCAGCGTATACTTCTCCGCCTGGGTAAGCGGGCGGGAGCTGCCCTTGGCGAGATCGCCCAGGGGCAGCGGACCAATGGACACGCGCAGCAGGCGCAGAACGTCTACCCCAAGAGCCGACAGCAAGCGGCGAATGTGGCGGTTCTTGCCTTCGTCCAAAACTATTTCGAGCCAGGTGTTGCGCTGACCTTGGCGCAGGACGGACGCACGCTTCACCCGCAGCCGCTCGCCATCCACGGTCACTCCCTTCTCCAGCCTGCGGAGGAGCGCAGAATCAGCAAGCGTGCCGATCTGCACGTGGTAGGTCTTGTCGAGATGGCCTTGGGGAGCAGTAATGCGAGCCGCCCACTCGGAATCGTTGGTCAGAAGCAGCAGGCCTTCGCTGGCTTTGTCGAGGCGGCCAACCGGCGCTAGCCAGGGTAGGTCTGGGGGCAAGCAGTCGTAGACCGTGCGGCGGCCTTTTTCGTCGGAGGCAGTGGTGACCACGCCGCGGGGCTTATTGAGCATGAGATAAACGGACGTTGAGGCGGCTACGGGATGGCCGTCCACCAGAATGCGGTCCTGGTCGAGGTTGACGGGGGTTTCGGGATTGTTTCGTACAGCGCCATTCAGCGTGACCCGACCGGCGCGAATCAGGTCGAATGCCTGGGAGCGCGAGCAATAGCCGAGTTTGGAAAGCGCACGAGCCAGGCCGATGCGGCGGGAAGCGGTCACGTGTTTATCGTAAATGACGGGCGAGGCGCCAAAAAGCAGGTCCTTCGCTGCGCTCAGGATGACATTACCAGAGCGAGGAGTTTGCCGCCGGGCGCTAAAAAGCAGGTCCTTCGCTGCGCTCAGGATGACAAAGCTAAGGTTGCAGGGAGTTCTGATGAGAGAACTCCCTGAAGCGGTAATATGAGGGGCGAAATCTGCAGAGGTCCTTCGACTCCGCAACCCGACTCGCGAGCGAGTCGGGTTGCTGCGCTCAGGATGACAAAGCAAGAAATTGTGTGGCAATTTCAGCGTTGGTCTTGCGCTCTTTCCTTCCATTGGCCGCCGCGGCCTGACCAGAATCTAAGAGCCGAGTGGAGGGTAACACCCATGTAGAACAGAGCAGCCAGGGGCAAAGTGAGCGCCCAGAGCGGATTGAGGCGGTAGAAGCGGACCATCGGTAGAAACGTGGCAGTCATCATGGCCCAAGCCAGCGCGCCCAGAACGATGGGCACAGTGTGGCGAGAGAACAATAGCGCCGGTGGGAGCAGATACGTGAGGGTGAGGCCGGCGATGGCTCCCAGCAGGAGCAGCGTGGAGTGCTGAAGCTGGTTGAAAGCGGTGCGCGAGATCATGCGCCCAATTTCAGAAAAGGAGCCGTAAGGCCGGATGCTGACACTCTCCTCCGTCATGCCCAGCCATACTTTTCCGCCGCTGCGCTTGACCGCCAGCGCCAGGGCGCAGTCGTCAATGATTTCGCCGCGAATGGTTTCTATGCCGCCAGCGCGGGCCAGGGCCTCCGGACGAATCAGCAGGCAGCCACCGGCCGCGCCGGCAGTTGCGTGCCGCGAGTCGCGAGTCCAAGCCGGCGGATAGAGCTTGAAAAAGAAAAATACAAAGGGTGGTATGAGCAATTTCTCCGCCAGGCTGCGGCAGTGCAGCTTGACCATGAACGAGACCAGGTCGTAGCCGCGTTCCGCAATAGCAACAAGGGACGGAATGGTAGCCGGAGAATGAACAATGTCGGCGTCGCTGAGGAGGAAGAAATCAGGACCAAAGTTGCGAGTTGCTCCAACTCCCTGGCTGACAGCCCAGAGTTTGCCCGACCAGCCGGGCGGCAGCGGCCGACTTGGAAGAATGGTGAGCGAATCGGCTTTGCCCAGAGAAGTGGCGGCTTGGCGTGCGGCTTCAGCGGTGGTGTCCGTGCTGGCGTCGTCAACCAGGAAAACGTGCAGCGATTCGCCTGCCTGCGCAAGCAAGGCGGTCACAGTCCGCCCTATCACCTCCGCCTCGTTGCGCGCAGGGATTATGACGGCAACGCGGCGTGCTGGCCCGGGCGCGCCGGGCGGCGCAAGGATATTTCCGATCAGCCAGAAGCGACCGCGAGCGAGCAGCAGGTAGGCCCAGATGAGCGCGGCGACAGAAGCGGCGATGGTGTGGATGACCATCGCCGACGAGTCTACAGGACTAAGGCTAGAGCAGGGCCTTCGGCCCTGCGTCAAAAGCGGAGCAATGACAAACGGCTTTAGCCGCTGAGGAGACTTTCTGGTGGAAAGGCGTTGAACGTCCTCAGGGGCTAAAGCCCACATTAATTACCGCCATAATTTTGCAGGCCTGAAGGCCTGCTCCACCCAAAAAATTACCACCATGATTTTGCAGGCCCGAAGGCCTGTTCCACCCAAAAAAAATTAATTTTGCAGCCTGAAGGCCTGCTCCGCCCAAACCTCTTCCAAGAAATGGTGAGCTTTTTCAGACGTTCTCATGGCACCGCCTCAAACCGCGCGGCGATGACATGGAAATCATAATTAAACCTTCACTTCTCCTGGATGAAGATAATTTCATGGCCGTCGGGATCCTTGATGGCCACCCAGGTTTCGTCTGCCCGCTGGCCTTCGGTGAATTTGATTCCTCTATTGCGCAGGCCTTCGCGGGTGACGCCCAGGTGCGAAACCGTGACGCCGATCTGGTTAGCTTGCTGGCTGGCAAGGCTTGCGTCGTAATCCACGCATACCGGCACGCCGGCAATTTCCATGCGGAAGTATTCGCCCTTCTTCTCATCGCGCACCGGAAACTGCAGCGTATCCACGTAGAAGCGGCGGGCGCGCTCCAGGTTGGCGGTGCGAATGGTAAAGAAGTCCAGCCGCCGTATGGGAAGCGGGAAGGTAATGTCGCGGATATGAGTGGCCAGGAACCAGGTGAAGCCCAGGGGGTCCTTCACGCCCGCGTTGCGGTCGCCGTAAGGCTGGTCGGTGGGCGGCATAACAGGAGTGGCGCCGGCGCGCACAGCACGCTCGTAGGCAGCGTCGGTGTCAGGGACGTAGAGGTGGAGCGCGCAGGGCACGTTGCCGAACTGGCCGTGGGCATCGCCAATCTCCAGCGTGTTATCGCCGATCTGCATGGTGACATGCAGAACGGCGCCTTCGGGCGACCTGGGCACGTCGCCTAGGATTTCCGCGTCAAAAGCCTGCTTGAGGAATTCCATCAACTGATCGGCACCGCGGGGATGCAGCACGGGCTGAACCGCGGGCGGGCCTCCCGCCGGAGGCGTCCAACTGATGGGGGTGGCGATATACCAGTGATTGCCGAACTTATCCTTTACCCCGCCTTCGCGGTCGCCGTAGTCCTGATCTACCGGCGCGAAGATAGAACTCGCGCCCGCAGCCAGGGCGCGAGCGTAGACGGCATCGGCGTCGCTCACGTAAATGTGGAGTTCGGCAGGCCGAGGCGGGAACTGCTGGTTGGCGTCGGCCAACTCGATGATGTAGCCGCCCAGGTCCACCTCCGCATGCATCAGAGAATCGGTGCCGGGCCTGGGTACCCGCAGGCGTTCGCGGGCGCCAAACGCCTGCCTTAGGAACTCCAGGAATTCCGCCGCTCCCTGAACGATGAGATAAGGCGTGATGGTGTGAAAGCCTTCGCGAATGTAGCTGACCGGTTCTGGCTTGGGTTGAGTGGCCATGGATGAGCTCCTTTGCAAATCTGACTTCAGTTGCTGCTTGAATTCTTTCCGTGGCAGACCGCGCAACTCGGCGGCCACGCTCAGCAGGGGAGCGAGTTCGGCTTCGGCCGAGGGCAACAGCGAGTCAGGCTGGGAGAGCAGCGCCTGCACCGCCTGATCGAGCTGGCCGGCTTTCGAGCGCTTAGGCATGGGCCCTCCTCAGGCGCGCCCGCAGGTTCTCCAGAGCGCGAAACTGCAGCTGCTTGATGGCGCCCTCGCTGCGGCGCAACTCGCCGGCAATCTCGCGAATGCTCTTCTGCTCCACAAAACGCAGGATGACGACGCG
>DATEGM010000170.1:0-9008 GCA_035280085.1 Terriglobales bacterium | reverse complement strand
GGGTCGTTCTTGAAAAGCAGATCGGGTGAGTAGGCGCCGCCACGAATCAGGTAGTCGCGTCCGTTGATCTGCATGTAGAAATTGCCGCCGCCGGTGCCGATATTAGGGAAGCTGTTGTCGTTGTCGCGCTTCTGCGTGATCTGGCGGATGCCGAAGTCTAGGCCCTGCTCGTCGGAGGTATTGCCGTTTACAGTGAAATCCATCTTCAAGTGGTAAAGATTAGGTTTACCCCAACGGTATGGCCACCAAAGGTCGGGATCGGCTACCGAGAGTTGGGCCACTTCCTGGGGAGTAAAAGAAACCTCCGTGGTTTCGGTGGGAATCAGGGACACCGTTTTTTCGAAGGTGATGGTCTGCTTGCCAGGACGGGTAATTTCACCGTGCAGCACGCCGGACACGCGCTCATGGCTATGGTTGGTCAAGTCGCAGTAGACGGTGAGCGCAGCAGGGGCGGTGGCGGGGAGCGGCAGAACAGTCCTCACATAGGGATGGCGGATTGTGACCGCTCCAGTGGCGCTGAGAAATACGCGCTTCCATACTCCGGCGTTACGGTCGGGGGCAAATGGAATATTGATGTGGTGCGCGGGGTCGTGATAGCCGATGTATTTCCAGTTGATCCAGTCTAGCCAGCTGTCCGCCAGCTCCACGGGATGGTCGCCCACCACCTTGCCTTCTTCGTTCAGCAGACCTCTTTCCGGCGTGATCTTGACGGCCAGCACGTTTTCACCGCCGGGGCGAATAACCCGGCTGACGTCGAACTCGAAGCGGTTATACATGCCCACCGCTTGCGAATTGTTGGCGATCTTCAGGCCATTGAGCCAGATGTCGGCGCGGTAATTGACGCCCTTGAAAATCAGGGTGTATACCTGGCGGCCGGCGGGCGCGGTGAAGGTGGTGCGATACCACCAGTCCTGCTTCCACAGGTCCCCCGGCTTGGTGAGGTTCATGCCGTAGTAAAGGTCCTTGTAGACGCCGTCATCTTCCAGCACTTGCAGGACGGTAGCGGGCATGTGCTGGATGGCGTACCAGCCCGAAGCATCGAAGCCGGGTTGCGAGACCTGCGCCTCGTCGCCGGAAACGTTCTGCGCGGACGACATGCGCCAGCCGGTGGCGAGTTCGGTGAGGTGGGGGGATTGGGCGGCTGCAGGAAGAGCAAGCAGGAGGAAGAAGAGCGCGCGCCAGCGGTTTCGTTTCATTTCTTTTATCCGCCAAAAATGAATTGTTCGAAACTGTTCGAAACTAATGTAGGCCCGCCGCGATGCGGGCGCAAGTGCAGCAGACAAAGAAAAAGGCCGCGCTGAGCGCGGCCTCAAACTGGAGTGGATGGTGGAACCTAGCGCTGCGGCTTGGCCGGCACTTTGCTCGTGGCCGGACGCGGCGCGGCTGGCAGGCCGCCCTTGGCTCCCGCGCTGGGCGGGGGAGCGGGCACGCCCGAACTCGTGTTGTACTCGTCCACAATCGCCTTGGTGACGTCGGTGGAAGCTCCCGCCCAGAGCACGGGGCTGTTCTGGTTGGAAACGTCAAGGATGAGCGAGTAGCCGTTGGCCTTGGCGTACTTGTCGAGAGTCTGCATCATCTTCTGGCCGACCTGCTGCAGGATGTCATTCTGCTGCCCCTGAAAATCGGACTGCGCGTCTTCCAGGTTGCGCTGCAGCTCTTTTTGCTTGCTCTCGATGCTTTTCACCAGGTTGGCGCGGGCCATGTCGTTGAGCTTGTCGCCCTGGGTGTTGAGCTGTTTCTTGAGGTTATCCACCTCGTCGTTCATGCCCTTAAGCTCGGCCTGCTTGGGCTCGAACTTCTTGGACAAAGCCTGGAAATCGCGCTGGCCTTCGTTGCTGGCAAGAATGGCCTGCTGCATGTTGATAATGCCGATCCTGCCGAACGAGGCAGCGGCGGCGGGGGCCGATGGCGTATCAGCCGCTGGCTTGGGGGCGGCGCTGCTGCTCTGCCCAAGCGCCATCACTGACAGGACAACCACCGCTAGTGTGAAAGGTGCGAACTTGCTGTTCATTGGAAAATTTGAACTCCTTGGAAGTCAGTTCCGGGAATGAGTCGAAGAGGCAGATTGTCGTTGGAGAGGGATGTCATCCCGTCTGCTCACGCCGAAATGTCCGGTGTTTTGAACTCGGCAACCAAAAAGGTTTTCCCGGTACTCAGTGGGTCTCATTATAGGGTTACGCCTTGCCAGCGTCAAACCAGGAGCCCCTCTGCCTAGAAGGTAGTTGCCACCGTAAAGCGGAAGGTCTTGCGCGGCTCACGCAGCAGGTAGCCGGGAGAAAAGCCCAGAAAATTAACCCCGGAAACCGCCTGCTGGTAGGTGAAGTCGCCGGCGCCGCCTTTAGGGAACATGCTGCGGCTGATGGGATTGGGAGTGCCGGAAAATTGATCGAGCCGCAAGGCATTGTAGGCCCAGTAGATGCGGAAGGGGGCATTGATGATGGGCATCATTACCTGTAATTCGAGGCCGGTGGACAGGCGGGGAATGAAATTGGTGCCCCCCAACACCTTCAGTTCCTGAGAGAACTTGAAAGTCTGGCCGCCGGTGCAGAGGAAGGCGGCATTGAGCTCAGGGCAGCCGAACACGCTGCCATTAAGCAGGGCCAACTCCTGGGGCGCCAGCTTCAACTGAGAGGCCCGCGCGATGCCATCGAATCCAAGATCGGCAAAGGGGGCCAGGACCACCGGTCCCACAATGGGAATGCGATATTCAACGTTGCTGACCAGGCTGGTGTCGCCACCCGGAAACACGATTTGATTGACCGGCACCGGCACGGTGATGTTGCCATAGCGAGGGTTGGCGGGATTACGAGGGACCGGCGAGCCGTCCGGGTTTACCAGCGGAATGTTGACCGTGGTGGGCAGGAAAGTAACCGGGGAGATCGAACGAATATCAAAGCCGCGCAGGTCCTGTTCGCCTCCCATGTAGAAGCGCTGGAAGGGAGGCGCCACCAGGCCGTTGAAGCCGCTCAGGAAGGCGCCCTGGAAATTCAGGCCGATCACATTGCGCTTGTGATTTATGGGAATGAATTGCTTGTAGTTGATGATGGGCTGAACGGAGTTGACGGTTCCGCCCAGACCGGAAATCGCAGCCGCAAGGTAGAGGGAATGGCCGCCCGTGGGCCGAGTGGGATTGTTGATGGTGTTGATGGAGAAGTTGGGCAGAATCTTGCTGGTCACGATGCCATTCAGGGCGTTCGGCCCGGAGAAACCGCGGAAAGCCAGGTTCTCGAATAAGGCGGTGGAGGCATCGCTGAAGGTCTGAATGGTCGACGTGTCCCAGGCGTAGGTGATGCCTACGCGCTTGAATGAGCGGTGCAGAGGATAACTCGCTGAAAGCGTAAAGCCGGTATCGTTCTGGGTAAAGTTCTGCAGGTTGGCCAGGAAGCTCTGCGGCAGGTTCAGCTTCTGGCCGGTCAGCAGCTCTTCCTGCTTGGCCTGATCGTAATTGATGCGGTTGTTGAATACGGTGAAGCCCACCTGCAGCGGCCGGTCAAACATGTAAGGCTGGGTAAAGCCAAACATCAGGCTGCGCATCAGATTGCCCACACTGGCCTGCAACTGCAGGGTTTCGCCCAGGCCGAGGAAGTTGTTAGTGGTATAGCTGAGCCCGACGAAGGAACCTTCCAGGCCGCTGACGCCGCCGGTGAGCTGAATGCTGTTCTTGCCCTTCTCTTTCACCTTGAGCGTCAGGTCAACCGTTCCCGCCTGCTCGTCCAGCTTGCGCTCGGTGGCCTCTTCCGGCTTTAAGGCCTCGAAATAGTCGAGTTGATTGAGGCGGAGCAGGCTCAGTTCCCACAGGCGCGTGTTGTAGACCTGGCCTTCCTCGATGGCGAGCTCGCGGCGGATTACCTTGTCGCGGGTGGTGGTGTTGCCCTGGAATTCAATGCGGCGGACGTAGAAGGGCTTGCCTTCGTCTACGTCGATCACCAGGGTAATGAGTTTCTTATCCTCGTTAATCTGGGTGTCAGGCACAGAGGTGAAATTGATGTACCCGAGCTCGCCGTAGGCCTTACGCAGGTTATCCAGGCCTTTGCGCACATTGTCGGTATTAAAGATGTCCCCGTCCTTCATGGGGAACAGGCCACGCAAAGCCAAGGGGTTGCGCACCGCCTTGTTGTTCTTGAAGGTGATGCTACCGAGGCGGTAGCGGTCACCTTCCACGACTGGCATGGTGATGTCCACGACCTTCCCCTGACCCTTCTGGATCAAAGGGATGTGGAGGTGGGAATGGGTGTCGCGCAGCTTGGTTTGGGGGTCTTCGACTATAGCCTTGAAGTAGCCTTTCTCCTGATAGGCCTGGCGCACGCGCTCGGCGTCCTCATTCAGCTTGCTGGCGTCATAAGTCTTGGAAAATATATTTTCGAGGAAGATGGAATGAGGTATGCCGATCGGCCGCAGGTTCTTCATGGCATAACGCAGTTCGCGGCTCTTGAGCTTGTGGTTCCCTTCGAAGCGGATCTTGCCCACCTTAACCTTGGGCCCCTCTTTGACTACGAAGGTGACGGAAACAGCGGCGGGAGGGATAGGGCGCACCTCCGTGCGCACGGTAGCAAACTGGCGGCCGTGCTCCGCCAGCATCTCCTTGATGACCACGGCGGCCTTGGTCACCCTGGTGGGGTCAAACTGGCTCTCCACTGAAAGGCCCACCTTGCGCTCCTTGAAGCGGTCCAGCACATCGCTCTGCGATACCGAATTGAGCCCCACATAGTTGAGTTCGCGAATCGTGGGCTTTTCCGTGACATAAAAATGGAGGATCCAGCCCTTTTTCCCCGGCTCGCGCTCGATGCGCAGGTCATCGAAGTAGCCGGTATTCCAGAGCGAATTGAAGTCGCGCTCCAGGGCGGCCTGGTCGTAAACGTCGCCCGCCCGGGTGAAGATATGAGCGCGGATAGTGTCCGCCGGGATACGCCGGTTTCCGTGGATTACGATGGCCTCGACCAGGTTCTGCTGAGCATGGGCCGGGACGGGTAGCAAAATGGCAAAACCCAAGCTGGACACAAGCGCAATCAGGATTGGGAAGAGCCCGCCCGGGAAAAATCCCAGCAAGCAACACCAATGCCCCAAGCCGGCTTGCCTGTCAGATTTGTGTTCTGGGCAAGCGCACCCGGACGGCGCCGGCGCAGGGCGGTTGTGGGAACTCAGAATGCGGCTACCTCAGGGGCATGTAGTCTGGAAAGTTGCCATTCTATACGGTCGAGCATTGCTCAGGCAAAAAGCCCGGACCAGCGCTCAGCAGTCAGGAGTCAAGAGTCAAGAGTCAGATTCCACCAACCCGCGCGGTTCTAACCCAGGAATTAGGCAGAAGTTCCTTGCCTCACTCTGGGAAGACATTTGTAAAGCCGAATAGTTACAGCAGCGGCAAAGCTCGGATCTCCTTCGGCAGGCTCAGGATTTCGGCTGCGGGCTCCCGCTGCGCTCACGCCCGCAAAGCGCCTCAACTTCCACCAGCGCCGAGTAAAAAGTCGCCCCACGGCCCATATCCGTAAGGCGTTCGGAGGTGAGGACGTTAATGCTGGCGCCGCGGGGCGAGAGCTTGGCCCAATTGAGGCGCGCCGAAACCGTACCTGGCCGAACCGCGCCGTTTACGCGCGCGCGCAAGAACGCTTCGCCACGATCATTGAATACCCGCACCTGGGAGCCATCTTGAATGCCGCGTTCTTGCGCATCGGCGGCGCTGAGGTCAAGGACATCGCAATCCTCCATCTTCTGCAAACCAGGGAGGTTAGCGAAGGAGGAGTTCAGGAAATTGTCCGATTTCCGTGCCAGCAGTTCTAAGGGAAAGTGCCGTGCCCGTTCCGAATGACGCGATTCCTGAGGCGGGGTGAAATTGGCTACCGGATCCAAGCCCTGCTTCTCCACTTCTTCGCTGTAGAACTCCGCTTTGCCGCTGCGAGTGTTGAAGTTCCCCTCTGCAAAGGGAAGAAACGGACTCGGATCGCATGATTCGTGCGTGGACGCGGGGCTTCGCCCCGCCTGGACGGAGCGGAGCTCCGTCCCCACGCAATCATTTTCGAAATTCAGCCGCACATGTGCTTCCTGTTCTACCAGTTGCCGGTCAATTCCCCGCAGCCAGGGGTTTGAAGACTGCAATGCGCCCTCAATCATTGCGTCCACCGATTCCTGGAAGCACTCGTCTTCAAATCCCATGTGACGGGCCACGGCGCGGAAGGTCTCTACATTGGAGCGGCACTCGCCCAACGGCTCAATGGCCTGTTGCGAGACCTGCAGGTAATAGTGGCCGTAAGCGGCTTGCAAGTCCTTGTGTTCAAAGAACGTTGTAGCGGGCAGCACGATATCCGCATAGTCGGTGGTGTCGGTGAAGAACTGCTCGTGGACTACAGTGAACAGGTCAGGCCTCATCAGGCCGCGCACCACCAGATTATGATTGGGCGCCACCGCCGCCGGATTGGAGTTATAGACAAACAGGGCCTTCACCGGCGGGTCCTTCAGCTCGGTAAGTGCTTTGCCCAGTTCCACCATGTTGATAGTGCGCGCCGGGCGGCCCAGTGAGCTTGCGGACATCAGGTCCGGGCGCTGCAAATTTTCCTTGTTGAGCTGAAAGGCGCCTGAAAGCGAGAGCTGCAATCCGCCGCCCAGTTCTTTCCATGACCCAGTAAGGCAGGGCAACATGCAAACCGTCCGTACCGACATGCCGCCGCGCTCGGAGCGCTGCACCCCGTAGTTGAGGCGAATGGCCGCCGGGCGGCTGGTGGCGTACTCGCGCGCCAGCTTCACGATGTCCCCGGCGGCGATGCCAGTCCACGTCGCTACCCGCTGCGGGGAATATTCCTGCACTCTCTGGTGCAATTGATCGAAGCCCAGGGTGTAACGGGCAACGTAATCCGCGTCGTACAGATTTTCGTTGATGATGACGTGCATCATCCCCAAAGCGAGGGCCGCGTCGGTTCCCAGGTTGATGGGCAGGTGCCAGTCAGCGCAGCCGGCAGTGCGGGTGCGGTAAGGATCAATTACCACCAGCTTGGCGCCCTGGCGGCGTGCTTCTTCTATAAACGGCCAGAGGTGCACGTTATTGCCGTGGATGTTGGCGCCCCAGGCAATGATGTACTTTGAATGCCGGAACTGCTCGGGTTCAGTCCCCAGCTTAATTCCGTAAACAGACCTGATGCCTTCCTCGCCACAGTTAGAACAGATGGTGCGTTCGAGTTGGGAAGCGCCCAGGCGATGGAAGAAGCGCCGGTCCATGGAGCCGCCGTTGAGCGCGGCAATGGTGCCACCGTAGCTGTAGGGCAGGATGGCTTCGCTGCCGAATTCGTCGGCGATCTGCTGGAAGCGCCTGGCAATTTCGTCCAGCGCCTCATCCCAGGTAATGCGCTCAAACATCCTTGTGGCGCGGGCGCCCTCGCCCGCAACATCTGAAGTGTGCCGACCTTTAGGAGCGACCCGCCGCATGGGATAGAGCACGCGTTCCGGCGAGTACACGCGGTCCAGATACTTCGCCACCTTGGCGCACAGAAAGCCGCGGGTAACCGGATGGGCGGGGTCTCCCTGCACCTTTACGGCTCGCCCATCTTCTACGGTGATGAGAACGCCACACGCGTCAGGGCAATCATGGGGGCACGCGGCATGGACTACACGCTTCATGGTAAAGAATTATTTCACCACAGAGGCACAGCGGGACAGAGAAATTCAATCAAGGTTGCTGGTTGAGCAGGCGCTCGAACTCTGCAATCTGGACCCGGTTGGCTTCCTGTACCCCCGCATAACCACTGCACGTCATCGAGAAGAGATTGGCGCCGGCCGCGAAGGTAAGCAGTGGCTGGGCGCCATGGTAGAAAGTGGCGGAGGTGGTTGCCGGCGGCAGCCCCCTTCGGCGGGCGGAAAAGCCGTCGCGCCGGATGTTGGCAAAATCCACCAGCGCCTGAATGCGGTAAGGGTCGCCGATCTCGGATTGCCGGCTGCCATTTCTTGAAATGCGAACAAGTGTGACATTTGCCAGCGGCGCACAGGATATGCCCTGCTGAGTACGATTGCAGGCAGCGAAAGTGGCTATCAGAAGGAGTACTGCCAGGACGCGGGCCGCAGGCACGGCAAGAATGATACGGTATGGGGCCGCCGGCCTCAAACCATCACTTGATTTCCATTACTTCTTTCTCTTTGGCCTTGCTCATTTCTTCCATTTTTTTGATCTCATCGTCGGTAAGGCGCTGAGTTTCTTCCAGCGAGCGGCGCTCGTCATCTTCGGTGATTTTTTTGTCCTTGAGCGCCTTCTTGATCAGGTCGTTGCCGTCACGGCGGATGTTGCGCACGGCGGTGCGGTGTTCTTCCAAAATTTTGTGCAGGTGCTTCACCATGTCGCGGCGGCGTTCTTCGGTGAGCGGCGGGACCGGCACGCGGATGATCTTGCCGTCGTTCATGGGGTTCAGGCCGAGGTCGGCTGAACGAATCGCTTTCTCAATGTTGCCCAGCGAGGTGGGATCGAACGGCTGCACGGTGATGAGCTGTGCTTCGGGGGCGTGCACCTGGGCAATCTGGTTGAGGGGCATGGCGGAGCCGTAGTACTCCACCTGTACGCTGTCGAGCATGTGAACGTTGGCGCGTCCCGTGCGCACGGCGGCCATTTCGCGGCGAAAGTCCTCTACCGCTTTATCCATCCGCCCCTTCAAGGTGCTATAGGCTTCCTTGAGCCCGGGTATTGCCGCCATACTTGCCTGCGCCATCGTTTTCATCCTCGCTTAAGGGATATAAACGGCAAATTATAAACCCTGGGATTCCCCGCCCACTCAGGGAGTAGGGTGCAGGGCTTGTGGATTGAACACGTTACAGGGAACGGGCGCCCCGCCGGAAGGTCTGTCACCACGGTAATCAAGACTTTCCTCCGCCCACAGGGTTATAACCCAGCGAAGTTCGCAGTAATGGGGGAAAGGATCAGATATGACTCGATTTGGGAAAACTATGGCTGCGCTGGCGCTGGGCGCTTCGTTGGGGCTGAGCACGGTAGCAGTGGCACAGAACGATGTAAAGCATGACCGGCAGGACCTGCGGCACGA
>DATEGM010000169.1:0-5371 GCA_035280085.1 Terriglobales bacterium | reverse complement strand
TTTGTAAGTGGTTACCCGGCAGTTCGAGGGCAGGCAGAGAAGCCACCCGCGGCTTCTGCCTGCCTCCCGCCCTCGTTCGCGGTCCCAAGCGAACGAACTTAATCCGCCCAACTCGCTTCCATCTGTTCCTTGTCGGTCTTGCGCCGGTGCTCCTGCCCGGGGGCTTCCGGCAGCTTGTCATCGGGCCGCGCAAACCACACATACAGCGTTGGCAGCACATAGATGCTGAGCAGCAGATCGGTAATGAGGCCGCCCACAATCACGATGGCAAACGGGCGTTGCGAGTCGGAGCCGATGTCGTGCGAAAGCGCTGCCGGCAGCAGCCCCAACGTCGCCACCAGCATGGTCATCATGATCGGACGCAGCCGCAGAATTGCGCCTTCCCTGGCTGCATCCTTAATGGACCGTCCTTCTGCCCGCAACTGGTTGATGTACTCCACCATGATCACGCCGATTTCCACCGATACTCCAAACAGCGCCAGGAAACCGATGCCAGACGAGACGCTGAAATTCGTCCCGCTGATAAACAGCGCCAGCAAACCGCCGATGGGCGCCATGGCCACGCTGCACAGCACCAGCAGCCCCCATTTCGACGAATTGAACCCCAGGTAAAGGATGAGGAAAATCACCAGCAGCGTGATGGGCACAATCAGCATCAATCGGCGCTCGGAACGCTTCTGGCTGGCGTATTCCCCGGCCCAGTCAATCCGGTAGCCCTGCGGCAGCTTCACCTGCTCCTGCACCTTGTGGATGGCCTCCTCTACCGTGCTCCCCAGGTCACGGCCGCGCACGCTGTACTTAATGGCCACGTAGCGCAAGTTATTTTCGCGATTGATGAGCGACGCGCCATCTTCCACCCGCACGTCACATAACTGCCCCAGTGAAACCCGCTCGCCCGAAGGTGCGACCAGGCGAATGTTCTGGATGTCCTGGATTGTCTTGCGATACGGTTCCTGGTAGCGCACCACCAGGTCATAGCGCCGTTCCCCGCGCAGGATCTGGCTCACCGCCTTGCCTCCCACCGCGGTTTCCACCGCGTCCTGCACGTCCGCCACATTGATCCCGAAGCGATCCGCCTTGGCCCGGTCCACCACCAGGTCGAGGTTGGGCTGGCCCATCACCCGGAAAATGCCCAGGTCGGCTACACCCGGAATGCCACTCAAAGTTTTGACGATCTCATCCCCCTTTTCCTCCAGGCTCTTCAGATCGTCGCCATAAAGCTTCACGGCCAATTCGCCTTTTACGCCGCTGACCGCCTCCTCGACGTTGTCGGAGATGGGCTGCGAGAAATTCCAGACCACGCCGGGAATGCGCGAAACCGCCTCATCCATGGCGGCAATCAATTCATCCTTGGTATGGAACTGCGGCCGCCACTCCGAGCGCGGCTTCAGATCCACGAAATATTCCGTATCGAAAAAGCCGGTGTAATCCGTGCCATCATCGGGGCGTCCCACCTGGCTCACTACCTGCGTGACCTCGGGAAAGCTGGCGAAAATCAGCCGGGATTGCTTCACCACGCGCTCGCCTTCTGTGGGGCCGGTGCTGGGAGCCAGCGTGCCACGCGCCCAAATAGCACCTTCATCCAGATGCGGCAGAAACTCGGAACCAATGGCGCCACCGAACGCCAGGTACAAACTGGCGGCCAGCGCCAGCAGCGAGATGCCAACCGTGATCTTGCTGTGATCAAGCGCCCAGGTCAGCGAACTGCGGTAGTGCTCATTCAGCCAGCGCAGCAGCGGGTTGCGCCTCTCGCGCGCCTGCTTGCGGAACACCAGCAGGGCCAGCACGGGCGCCAGTACCAGGGAAAACAGCAATGCCCCAATCAGGGCGAAGGCTACCGTCCACGCCATCGGCCGGAACAACCGCCCTTCCACGCTCTGCAGGGTGAAAATAGGCAAGTAGGCGGTGATAATGATGGCGCGCGCGTAGAAGACTGGCCGCTGCACCTCGTGCGCCGCCCGCGCGATCTTCTTGAACGTGCTCAGGCCCTCGCCGGCGGGATCATTCATGTGGCGGACAATGTTTTCAATCATCACCACCGACCCATCCACCACCATGCCGAAATCCAGCGCACCCAGCGATAGCAGGTTGGCGGGAATGTGCCGCAGGTCCAGCAGGATGGAGGCGAAGAGCAGCGAGAACGGAATGGTGAACGCCACAATCAGCGCGCCGCGCTCGGTGCCCAGGAACACGAACAGAATTACCGAAACCAGCAGTAGCCCTTCGGTCAAGTTACGCAGCACGGTATGCGTGGTGTAGTGCAGAAGATCGCTGCGGTCGAGAAAAGGAACGATCTTCACACCCGGCGGCAGCAGATGATCGTTGAGCTCGTTCACCTTATCGTGAATGGCCGCGAGAGTTGTATCCGCTTCCTCGCCTTTTCGCAGCAAAACAATTCCCTCCACCACGTCATCGCTATCAATCACTCGTCCGGCTTCGCGGTGAATCGCCTTTCCGATCTGGCCCAGCCGGATTTTCGGCCCCTGTGTGACTACAGCTACATCGCGCACCCGCACCGGCGTGCCGTTCTGGGTTTTCAGCACCGTGGCTCCGATGTCATCTGTGCTGGTCATCAGGCCCACGGCGCGCACATTGATTTCCTGGCTACCCTGCTCGATGAAGCTGCCGCCGGCATTGGTGTTGTTGGCGGCCAGCGCCTGCTCCACTTGGCCGATGGCCAGCCCGTAGCCCACCAGCTTATTGGGATCCACCTGCACCTGGTATTCGCGCGTCAGCCCGCCAAAGCTGCTCACATCCACCACGCCCGGAACCGACTTGAACTCTTTTTCCAACACCCAGTCCTGCAGAGACTTCAGCTCCATCAGGTCGTAGCTGGGATTGGTACTGGTGAGCGTGTACCAGTAAATCTGGCCCACCGGGCTGTAGTCGGGCCCAAGCTGCGGGTTGAGGTTAGGCGGCAGGTTTACTTGCGCGAGCCTTTCCAGAACCTGCTGCCGGTTGGTCAGGTCATTTGACTCATCGTCGAAGATCAAGGTCACCGTGGAGAGACCGAACACCGAGGTCGAGCGCAGGTTGGTTAGGTGCGCGATGCCGTTCATCTGCACTTCGATTGGCACCGTGACCTGTTGTTCCACTTCCTCCGCCGCCCGTCCCGGCCACTGCGTTATGACTTGCACCCAATTGTTGGCCACATCGGGATAGGCTTCCACCGGCAGAGTATGGAAGGAAAATGCGCCCCACACCAGCAACAGCACGCCTACGCACAACACCATGTACTTGTTGCGCAGCGCGATATCAACGAGCCACTTGATCATGCACCTGCTCCTGCTCGTCGGACTGCTGGTTTTCCACCGTGCTGGCGAACTGCAACGCGTCTTTCACCACGCGCTGGCCGAGGCGGAGGCCGGCCACCTCGCGCCAGCCGTCGCTCGCCTGTGCGCCCGCCTGTACCTGCGTGCGGCGGAACTGGTTGCCGCCCTGCGGCACAAACACCCAGTCCTTATCGTGCAAACGCATCACGGCTGAAGCCGGCACCACCGAGCGCTCATGGTCGGCTCGCGACACGAAGGTCACACTGGCAAACATCCCGGGCCGAAGGATGCCTTTGGGGTTGGGCAGGTCCAGCCGCACCTTGGCTGTGCGTGTATTAGGGTCGAGCACGCGGCTGATGTTGCTGATTCGCCCTTTGAGTGTCGTCTCGGGATATGCCGCAAGGTGTACGTCCGCCACATCACCCAGCTGTACTTGCGCCAGATTGTTTTCGTACACGTCGCACAGAATCCACACCCGCGACAGGTCGGCGATGGTGAACAGGTTGGGCGAATTGTCCAGCGACTTCACCCCTGCCGCGGGATTCACGTTCTGCTCGATGATGGTTCCGGAAGCGGGAGCGCGCAGTGCCACCACTGGGGAAGGATTGCTCACGTCGCCGCCCAGCACCCGGACAGCATCCTGCGCGGTGTCCACATCCACTTTCGCTTTCTGCTCCGCGTCCTGGGCGGCTTCCAGGTCCTTTTCCGCCAGCGCCCCCTTGGCATAGAGTCCCTGCGCCCGCTCCAAGCCCTTGTTCGCCAGCCACTCATCTTCCTGCGCTTTTTTCAGATTGGCCGCCGCCGTGGCCAGGTCAGGGCTGTGGATGGTCAGCAGCAGTTGTCCCTTTTTGACGTCGTCTCCCAGTTGCACCCGCAGCGAGGTCACTCGCCCCGAGGCCAGCGAGTTCACCGGCACGGTTCGATTCACGTCCGGAGCCACCACTCCATTGACGTTCAACTGATCGTGCATCTGCCGTGTGGCCACATTCACCAGAGCGAATTGCTCCGGGTGCGCCACCGTTAGAAGGTTCACGTCGGAGCTTTCTTCCACCTTCACCGGCGGCGCCTTGGCCGCGACTTCGCCCCGCGAACAGCCGAAGCCCGCCGCCACTGCCGCCAGCACGAGGCCGAAAATTAAATTGCGCTTCACCAACTTGCCTCCCGAATAGCTCGCTTTCCGAGGCCCCGGATCAGGCCCAAGAGGAGTTTGCGCGAGTGCCCACTTAGGAACCCGCTGCGTTTTGGAACTTCAGACTGCTTGAGAAAATAGCCAGCTTACGCGCTTAGCTGAACAGGAGGGGCCCGGCTGATAAGGGAGGACAAGAGTGACGCATCGAGTGTGGAGACAAAGACCGCTTTAGCTGAGTGGATGTATCTGCGTTGCGGGGCCGTCATCACGGCCAGCAACAGCAATGCCGGCAGGAAGTGCAGCCAGTCAACCGCGCTCGAGGAGCTTACCGTGTTCATGCTCCTCAGTGCCTTGCGCGCTACGTCCGAAGCGTCTACCGCCAGTTGCGTCGCGTGCAGATCGTCTGTTGCGGAAATCGCGGGAAACAGAACCGCCAGGGCGCAAGCCAGGGCAACGGACTGCAGCAGCAGCCCCCTTCGCCCGGTGGACGCAGTACGCCCGCTCTGGCGCAACCAGAGTACGATGGCGCCGGTTGCAACCAGCAGCCATGCCAGGTTTAACAGCACTTCCATACTTATCCGCAGGCCGGAGTAGCTTCGGATATTCTAGCTCAGTTGGGATTTGTAAATAGTGGCGGAGGTGATTGGCCGCTGGTTTGGAGCCCGCCCGCAGGCGCGCTGGGGGCTCAGAATGGCAGCTTGGTACCCATGCCACGTCGCCGGGCCTCGTCCACCACCCGCCGCGCCACCACTACATCGTAAATGCCCAGGCCAAGAATGATGGCCAGCAGCCGTTCGTCATCGCTTTGTCGTCCCGGCCGCATGCCGGCGATCACCCGCCCCAACTCTTCCGGTTCTGCCCAGGTGCGGAAGGTGCCCTTCTCGCGCGCCAGGGCCATGGTCGGCAGGTCGTCGGTGAAGCGGCGGTCAAAGTGGGCTACCGCGGCAGCCGGCCAGCTGGCGTCCAGGTC
>DATEGM010000168.1:0-2643 GCA_035280085.1 Terriglobales bacterium | reverse complement strand
GCAGCGCGGCTGGACCCTGCCCCTCTATACCTCAATGTTCATCCCTTTTGGAGTCATGGCTTTGCTGGGAATTGACGCCGCCCGCCGCGAAGTCGCTCTGCCTGCGCAATGAACTCATGTTCTGTCTTGCCTTTTCGCTGGCTCAGGGATTACGCTTTTGCCACAATTGTCGGTAGAACGCCCGCCACTCCGGGGATAACGGCCAGCGGGAAACCTACCCCGGGACCCACAAAATCATGGCTCTACACAGCGCCGCCACTCCTGCCGTCGAACCTGGAACTGGAGCATTTCCTACACTTCTCGTAGTACAGGGAAATGACACTCGCACCATCATCCTGGATCATTCGCCCTTCACGGTGGGCCGCAAAGTAGATAAGGACCTGGTCATCGCTGATCCGCGGGCCTCGCGCGACCACGCCGTAATCCTTTCCGAAAACGGCGAATTCTCGGTGGTGGACCAGGGCAGCAAGCATGGCACCTACGTGAATGGCGAGCGCGTGCAGCGGGTCAAGCTGAAGCCTAACGATCGCATTGAGTTCGGCGCCCGCGATGCCGTTTATGTGGTCTTTCAGCCGGCGCAGCCCGCCACCAGCACTGCCCGCGAGTTTTTGCACCAGATTTCCGACCTGAACATCTCCACCCAGACCACCGACCTGGAAAAACTGACCCTCTTCCTCGAGGCGGCGCGCAAGCTCAATACCACCGGGGTGCTGGACGAGATTCTGGTCACGCTCATTGAATCTACTCTGCGCCTCACAGGGGCGGAACGCGGTTATGTTTTCCTGCTGGAAGCGGGAGGCAAACTGCGGCTGGCGGCGGGACGAAATTCCTCTGGCGCTGCGCTGCTTGACGACAAAACAATTTCTCATTCCATCCTCGACGACGCCATTCATTCCAACTCCGAGTTCCTGGTCTCGGATACCAGCCAGTCCAGCGACATGGCCGTGCGCAACAGCGTAATCGCCTACGATTTGCGTACCGTGATCTGCATACCCATGCGGCGCACGCAACTGCAGACTGCGCGCGCCACCGATACCGCCGCCGGGCAGCCGGCGGTCCTGGGCGCGCTCTACCTCGACGCCCGCTACACCTCGCGCAATCTTTCCGGTGTGGGTCACGATGTGCTGCACGCCATCGCGCGCGAAGCGGCCGCGCTGGTGGAAAATGCCCGTTTAGCCGAGGCCGAAGAAGCCAACCGCCGTTACGAGCAGCAGATGGCCATCGCCGCCACCATCCAGCAGGGACTGATGGCGGTTACCATTCCAGAGGTCTCTTTCGCTGCGCTGCGGGCCCGCAACATCTCCTGCAAAGAGATTGGCGGAGACTTCTTCGACGCGGTGCGTACCGGCGACGATCTGGCGGTAGTAATCGCCGATGTCTGCGGCAAGGGAGTTACCGCCGCCTTGCTGGCTTCCACGCTGCAGGGCATGGTCTATTCTCATCTGGTGGCGCGCATGCCGCTGCCCGAGATTGCCAACGCTGTTAACCGCTTCTTCTGTCAGAAGCACATCGGCGAAAAGTACGCCACCGTGGTCATCGTGCGTCTCAGCAACAGTGGCCAGCTGGAATACGTGAATTGCGGGCATGTGCCGCCGCTTCTGGTCAGCAACGGCAGCGTCTTGCGCCCGGAAGTGTCCAACGTCCCCGTGGGCCTGCTGGCCGACGCCGGATACCAGGGCGGCTTCTGCAAGTTGAACCCCGGAGACCGCCTTCTGCTGGTCACCGATGGCGTAACCGAGGCAGAGAACGCGCAGGGGGAGTTTTTCGAGGATTCGCGCCTGCAGGAGATTGCGGCCCACAGTTCGTTTGAGCAGATCTTTGCCGCCGTTAACACCTTTTGCGCCGGTACGCCCCTGGCCGACGACTGCACCGTGGTGGAGTTGCAGTACACGGGCTAAGAACTTCGGCACGGCACGCCGCGGCTGCCCGCGTGGGTTGCACCGGCCGCCGCCCACCACGAGTCCCGCGGGGCAGAGCTGATGAACTTCACCTTCCTGGATTGGTCAGCCATCGTCGCCTATCTGGTGATCACGCTGGCCATGGGCCTCTACTTCCGCCGCCGCTCCGGGCGCAGCGTTGACGACTACTTCGTTTCCGGGCGCAACGTCAGCTGGTGGCTGGCTGGAACCTCGATGGTGGCCACCACCTTTGCTGCCGATACGCCGCTGGTGGTCACCGGCCTGGTTTACAGCCAGGGCATAGCCGGCAACTGGCTGTGGTGGTGTTTGCTGCCCTCGGGCATGATGACCGTCTTCCTCTTTGCCCGGCTGTGGCGGCGCTCCGGCCTGCTTACCGATGTTCAGTTTGCGGAAATGCGCTACACCGGGCGCCCTGCCGCCTTTTTGCGCGGCTTTCGCGCTATCTATCTTGGCCTGCTCATGAACTGCCTCATCCTGGGCTGGGTGACCAAGGCGATGGTCACCATCGTCGGCACCACGCTGGGTGTGAGCCCGCATGCCGCCCTCGCCATCTGCATTTTCTTTCTCATTCCTTTCACCGGGCTGTACGTCTCGCTGGGTGGGTTGTGGGGCGTGCTGTGGACTGATTTGTTCCAGTTCGTGCTGAAGATGGCCATCGTCATCGCGGTGGCGTATTACGCCGTTGGCGCCGTGGGAGGTCTGGGCGCGCTGGTGAGCACACTGC
>DATEGM010000167.1:0-5866 GCA_035280085.1 Terriglobales bacterium | reverse complement strand
CCCACCCAGAGCATGGTCGAATCAACCGTGAGGTCGAGAGCTCGAATGGAGTAGCGCGACATGTAACGCCCCAGAACGGCAACCATGGGGCTGGCGATCACCAGTCCGAGCGCTGCTCCCACGACGCACAGCAGCAGGCTCTCGCTTAGCAGCGTGCGCCGCAAAGCGCTGGTGCTTGCCCCCAGCGCAGCTCTGACCCCCAGTTCAGCTTGGCGCCGCACGGTGCGGGCCAAAATCAGATTGGCCACGTTGGAGCAGGCAATGATGAACACAAGTATCGAGGTCGCCATCAGAACCAGCAGGATGGTTCGCGCTCCTGACGTGACCTGGTCGCGCAGCAGCATGGCATTAATGTGAAAATCTTCTTTGGCAGGGTAATCGTCGGGATGGTCCTTCACCATGGACGCATACACCGTGTGCAGTTCCGCGCGCGCCATGGGCAGAGTTACACCCGGCGCCAGCCTGCCGAACAAATCCGTCATCCGATGTATGCGGCTGGTGACCATGGTCGCGGAAAGGTGATGCGCGCTGGTGATGATATTGGCGATGATTTCCGTGTCTTGCGGGTACGGCAGGCAGGGCTCCAGCACGCCTACGACGGTGGCAGTGCGCGAATCGAAGGAGTCAAGCCGCACGGTTTTGCCTATGACCGTGGGGTCGCCCTTCAGAACCGTCGTCCAGAACCGGTAGGTCAATACCACCGCGCCTGCCGCGTTCGGGCCATCATCGTGCTTGTCCAACAATCGCCCCAGCACCGGGCGCAGGCCCATGACCTGGAAGTAATTTCCATCCACCACGCCGGCACGGACCTCGCGCGGTTCGCCCAGCCCCACCATGGTGAAACCAATGGTGGAGAATTCTCCGATCGAGCTCAGCGTCTTCACACTCGCGCGCAAGTCCTTGATTTCCGGCACCGAGAAATGAGCGTCATCCTTCCCGCTGGTCTGGCCGATGTAGATAAGCCGGTTCTCGTCGCGATTCACCAGGGGGCGCAGGAGCACTCCCCGAACCAGGCTGAACATGACGGCATTGGCGCCGATGCCCAGGGCCAGGGTTACCACTACCGTGATGGTCAAGCCTTTTTCGCGGGCCAGGGAACGGGCTCCCACCCTTAGGTCGCGGAGGAAACACAGAATGTGCTCGATCATTGCAGTCCCCTTTTACCACAGGGCTAAGCAAGTGTGTTGCCCCTCTTAAGTTGCTAAAAATAAAGATGTTTGTCCTTGAACGAGAATGCGGTCAGTGTTCGTTTCCGAAATTTGCGTTCGAAAGCGGACAATTTCGCGTTCTAGATGGCTGAGCGGGGCGCGCCGGCATCCACCCTCCGGACGCGCTGCAGAAAGAAAAGCCCGCCAGCTTTACTGGCGGACTGTGGTTAGCAGAGCATTCATTGGCAGAGGGCCAGTTGATTCCCAGATGCCTCAGTGCAGCCGCTTTTGAAGCACCATGGGCCCCTGTTGCACCGTGTAGTCGGCCGGCACCTGAAACAAGGATGCATCGGGGTCTTCCCGGCTGATATTAGTGAGTTGATACACGACCTCGCCCATACGCGGGTCGTTGTGCTTCACCAGCACATCAACCTGCAAATCCGGCGAGTACCAGCGCTCGGTGGTAATAACGATGGGTTTCTCATTGCCAATCTTGCCCGCGGGAATGGTCTCGATCGTTCGCGTGCCCTGGGTCTGGACTCCCTCCATCTCCTGCGTTCCCAGAGATGTTTCGGTGCGGTTGCCAATTCCGGCATCCTTTTCGACCAGAGCCATCCCTGGTGCTGCCGCAGTCACCTCTCGTCCTGCGAAAAACACCCGATCCTTGGTCATCAGCCCCGGCCCGCCGGCTGGGGGCTTGCGTGGCGACGGCATCTTGAAGGCCTTTTTCTCCTGCATGTTCAGCATGTAGTGGACGCCGGCCACGGGATCGAAGATATTAGCCATTTGCATGGGTGCTCCCGAGGACCAGGGCCCAATGGCGTTCACCGAGAGGTCGCGGCGCGTGCGGCCCATGGTGTCTCGGTAAACTTTCGCCGTCTCCTTGCGTTCAATGCGATTGCCGTCGCTTAGTACTTGCGTGTTTTCCGTGGTTGCGTCAGCGGAATAGGGCGCCCCGGTTACCGCTTTGTTGTCTTCCAGGCGGAAGGTACGCACGTAGAACATATCGTGACCGGGCTCTGGCGGTGGGGGCGGAGCCGGCACTTGCGCACCTGCTGCTACTGCACCCGCTATCACGCCAAAAATCGCCAAAACACTACTGACAGTGCCTCTGAACCTCATAACCGTCTCCTCAATTAGTTCCGGTTCAAACCAAAATTCTGACTCGCGTTTTGCCTCTCTTCCGGCTGGACAAAACGAATAGCGCGCGCCATGCCGTCCTGCCCCAACACTACGTCGGCAGTAACCGTGCCGGAAACATCGCCGCTGGGGATAGGCAAGCCCACCAGCGCTGGCGCGGAGCGTGGCAATTCAACGCGCACCACCATGCCGTCTCCCAGCGGATACGAACTGGTGGAAAGACCGATGAAGTCGCTGGCTGTGTCGGCCACGAAGCGCCGGGGGACTGGCCTGGAGCCTTTTCCGAAAGCGAGCGCTTCAGCGGTCTCATTCCGGCCCTTGTCGGCGGTTGCCGGCGAAACCGAGTGCAGCGTACCAGCAGGCACAACCGCCTGAATTTTCGGCCCAGCAGAAGAACCAGAACCTCGCCAGGGGTGTTCTGCCAACAACCAGGCGGCAATAACCACAGTCGCTGCTGCTCCTGCCCAGCCCAGGCCCCACCACACCCGCGAACGGCGCCGCGCCCTTTCACGGAAAGCGCCCAGCAGATTGGCTTCGACCTGTGCGGGTGCCTGCAGCCTTTCGTCGTCCTTAGCCAGCGCGCCCAGCTCCAGGGAAAGCAGGCGAGCCGCCGTCAGCCGTGCCCGGCAGTAGGCGCAATCCTCGGCGTGTTGCAGAGCCTGATCGCGGACTACGGCGGGCATAAATGTATCGCGCTCCAGGTCCTCCAGCATGCTTTCAAAATGTCTACAATCCATAATCACCACCTGTGGCACTGCTTGGCTACGGCTCCCGCAGGCGCTTCCCGCAGGCATTTCAGGCGCGGCGCAAGGAGTTCGCGGGCGCGGTGCAGCCGCGAGCGCACAGTGCCTACCGGGCAGCCCAGAATCTGCGCCGCCTCGGCATACCCCAGCTCATGCAATTCGCAGAGAATCACCGCCTCGCGGTATGCTGCCGGCAAGGCCAACACCGCGCGGCGAACCTGCTCCACAGTCTCGCGGCTGCTCAATTCCGCCATGCCATCTTCGCCCACGCACAGGTCCGGGAGCAGATCGGCCGTGTTCTCCTCTTGCCCTCTGCTGTCCAACCCGACGTAAGGGCGTTCCCTTTCCAGGCAGCGGCGAATGCAGTTGCGTGCAATCCCGTACAACCACGCCCGCAGCGAGCCGCGCCGGGCATCGAATGAGCGGCCCTCCCGCATCAGGGTCAGGAAAACTTCCTGCGTTACTTCCTCCGCCAGGCCCGCCCCTCCTGTCATCTGGCGAGCGAAGCGATAAATGCCGGCTTGATACGCTCTGTACAGCGCGGAGAAGGCCTGCTCATCTCCCGCCAGCATTCGCCGCAGCAGGTCGCCGTCTTTTAGTTCGCTGTGCATGCACTGTTTGGACGAACCAGCGCGCTTACTGTCACAGATTCCCCGAAATGAGGAGACAAGTTCCAGAAAATTTTACGCTGGAGTGGAGGCTCCTTTTCTCGTTCGTTAGCCGGCACAAACGACTTGCGAACCTGAGGCAGCCGCAACCTTTGACAAGATGAGACGTACCTGGGAGAAGCTCTAGAGCAGCCGAGATGCCGAGGCTGCCACAGGGGCAGACCTCCGCACGACAAAGATCACACCTTTAGCTAATGGTTAAGGGCTTCCATCGTGGACCTTCGTGCCCTCTGTGGTGAAGAAAGATGGGGCGGGAGGATGGAAGGCGATGGCTCCTTGCGGCCGCAGGCGCGGCTTCAGGACTTTGTTCCGCCATCGCCTCCGGCTACACTCGCTTTCTCTTCTAATCCCAAGCGGGAGCGGATATCTTTAGCCAAGTCGCAGGCCGAGCGAATCTTGGCGTGCGCCGTAGCGGGTAACTGGGGAACTGCCAGGGCCAACTCGCAGGAGAGCAGCAGCGCCGTTACGTTATCCTTCAGTTCATTGCGCAATGCCAGTTCCGCTTCCCGCCGGGTTGCCTGCCGCTCTTTCTGGCTGCGCCGCAACGCCTGCTTTAACTCCCGCACCACGCGCTCGCTGCCGCTAATGGCCAGATTCACATACACGGGCACGGCGGTACCGGCATGCTGCAGCAGTACTTCCGTGCTGTCCGGGTCACATTCCGCCAGGTATTGGTCAATTACCAGAGCGGAATATTCGCCGCTGCGTAAAAGTTTGCTCGCCCGGCGCGCGCTTTCCACGCACTCCGTATCCTCACCGGTTGCTTCTTGAATCATCGTGGCACATTCCTGGGCACGCGACGATGGCGTTATCAGCAGTATCATGGCCTGTCCCTTGCACGTCCCTCGCCAATCTTGCTGCCTGTAAACACAGGACTTAGCAAACCGCACTGCAATTCATCTTCCCAATCTGAAACAACGAGCTGAATGTCCGCTATTCGTGGGAAGCGTACTCCTTGAGTTTGCGGTAGAGCGTGGTCTTTCCAATGCCCAAAAGTTTGGCCGCCAGCAGCTTGTCTCCATTCAGTTGCTCGATGGTATTCAGAATGGTCTTCTTTTCCATTTCCAGCATGGGAATGATTTTGTCGCGCGCCTCAGTGCTGGAGGCGGGTTGTTGCGCGCTACGGATGGGACTGGGCAGGTCAAAAACGTACAATACCGGCCCGGAACTGAGGGCACAGGCCCGCTCCAGGCAGTTCTCCAGTTCGCGAACATTGCCCGGCCAGTCGTAGGCCAGCATCAGTTTGAGAGCGTCATCGCTCAGGATGCGGTTCATGCCGCCGTCCCGCGACAGGCGTTCCAGGAAGTAGTTGGCCAGCAGGGGAATGTCCTGCCGCCGCTCGCGCAGGGGCGGGATGCGCAGGGTCAACACATTGAGGCGGAAATAAAGATCGCGGCGGAAGCTGCCCTGGGCAACGGCGTGCTCCAGGTCGCGGTTGGTGGCCGCCAGGATGCGCACGTTGATGTTGGTGCTCCTGGTGCTTCCCACAGCGCGAATTTCCTTTTCCTGGATGGCGCGCAGCAGTTTGGCCTGCAGATCCACCGTCAGCTCCGCAATCTCATCCAGAAAGACCGTTCCTCCGTCAGCGATGGACAGCAATCCCTCCTTGGAATGCTGCGCCCCAGTGAAGGCGCCCTTCACATAGCCAAACAGCTCGCTTTCAATCAGGGTCGGCACCAGCGAGCCGCAGTCCACGGGGATGAAAGGCCGGTCGCGGAGGGGACCCGAGAAATGGATGGTGCGCGCTACCAGTTCCTTGCCTGTGCCGCTCTCGCCCAGGATCAGCACGGGATGGCTGCTGTGGGCCGCCTTGGAAATGATGCGATAGATCTTCTCCATCTCCGGCGCCCGGCCCACGATGTTGCCAAAACCATGCTTGGACTTGATCTTCTCCCGTAGCATGCGGTTTTCACTCTTCAGCTTAAGGTGGGTGCTTACCCGTTCCAGCAGCAGCTTCAGTTCGTCCAGGCTGAACGGTTTGGTGACGTAATCGTAAGCGCCATCCTTCATGGCCTGCACTGCCGATTGCACGGTTCCATAGCCGGTCACGAGTACCACCACCGCGTCCGGGCGCTGAGCCTTGATGTGGTGCAGCGCCTCCAACCCGCCCGCTCCCGGCAACCTCAGGTCGAGCAGCACTACGTCCACCGGTTGCGCTTCCATGGTC
>DATEGM010000166.1:0-4998 GCA_035280085.1 Terriglobales bacterium | reverse complement strand
CCTGACCAACCTGGAAAAGGACCTGGCACAGGCGGAGCAGCAGAAGAATAAGAAGTTTTTCGATCAGGCCCTCAGCCCGCAATTCCTCATGGTGGCCTACAACGGCCTGGTGTTCACGAAGGCGGAACTGCTGAGCAAGCTGAACTACCTAAATGTGAAGCGCTATGCGATGAAGAACTTCAAGGTGCGGAGTATCGGCCGGACCGGAGCCCTTTTAACCTATGACCTTGATATTCAGGCCAGCGCCGCCGGCCAGCACGCCCCCGCTAAGCAATACGCCAGCTCGGTCTGGATCAGAGAAGGCAGCCATTGGCAGCTCCTGTTCCACCAGGCCACCCCGGCCGAGCATTAAACGGGAGTGTGCCTCCTAAAAAATTTCTTCGCCTGTAGCAGGTTGACCATGAAGAAGAAATGTCTTTGGGTATCTGCCTTCGCCGCAGATGTTAAATGATCCAAAGTCCTTGTACCAGCGCCCCTCCGGCGCTTCCGGGCTGCTTTCTCGCCATAATTTGAGCTGGTAAAGGTCTTCCGTCGAGATCTGCCGCTCTCGTGCTCGCTCGAAGAGATGATCGCGAAGTTCAGCGGGCAAATTCGTCCATTCAATCTTGGGCATCAGACGCCGAAGGTCATTCGGGCCAGTTCTTCCTTGATGTGTTGCAGTTCGGCGGCATCTACGGCTGAGCGCAAACGTTCAGTAAGTTCGAAAAAGCGGCGCTTTTCTGCTTCCTTCGCCTCGAGCCCCGCCTCAATCAAGCTTTCCAGAACTCGGTTCGCGCTCCGATTCTGCCGGTGCGCCATACTTTGGACCATACTGTCGATGTCCCGAGAAAGCGAGATGCTGCGCCGTATCGTGCGTATTGTTTTCTGCTTGCGGGCCTTCATAGATACAGTTTACACCATATTGCACCATTATGCACCACTCCTCAAATAAGACTCCGCCTTCATCCGCGCCACAAGAAGTTGATCTACCCCACTGCCCCGAACGCCAGCCCCAGGCTGTACGTCACCGCTGCCTCGAGAATTCCAACGAACGTCATCTCCAAGCCCGACGACCACCACGGCCGGGCGGTAATCAGCGACTTGGAAGCCCCCACCAGGAAGTGGGCCGCGATGCTGACGGCAAAGGCGATGATCACCGCCTCAAATCCGCCGACAAAGAAGAAGGGAATGATGGGAATGAACGCTCCCACAGCAGTGGAAACTGCCGCCGATCCTGAAGACACCCAGGGGTTCGGAAAGTGGTGCTCGGAAAGGCCCAGCTCCTGCTGCGCCATGGCCTGCACCATCTGCTCCGGGTTTTCCGCGAGCCGCTCCGCCATGCGTTGCGACTCTTCCTCGCTGAAGCCCTGCAGCTGGTAAAAGAGCGCCATTTCCTCTTTTTCTTCTTCCGGGTTCTCTTCCACCTCTTCGCGTTCGCGGCCAATCTCCGCCTCATACACTTCGCGCTCGCTCTTCACCGCGAGATAAGCACCGGCACCCATGGAGAGCGCGGAGGCAATCATCCCCGCCAGGCCCGCAATCAACACGTAATGCCGTTGATTATCGGTTGCGCCGGCCACTCCGGAAACGATGCCGAACACAGCCCCCAGCCCGTCATTCACGCCATAAATGGCATCCGCCACCCAGCTGCCGCCACGTCCGTGCCAGCGTTCCCGCTTCAGGATGGTGTCCAGCACGCTGCGCGGCCCCAGCACCGGCACCATGGACTGCAGCGCCCGCCGGTGCGCCTTCTCTTCCAAGGCGATCCCGCCCAGAATTTCGTTCACTTCGGAGTCGGCGCCCAGCGCCCGATCGCGCTGCGCCGAATAGCGGGCGCTGTCGCGTTCCTCCGCTGCTTCCATGCGCCGAATGGCCGCCGCGGTTCCCGCTTGCCGACTGAACCAGCGGCTCATCCGTTGCCGCCAGTTGTCCTCCCGGCTGGGCTCAATGCCGTGCTCCTGCAGTTTCTTCTCCCAGCGCGCGGCATGGCGTTCCTCCGCTTCCGCCATGCGCACCAGCACCGCCTTGCGCTTGGGATCTCTCTCATGTTCCGCCAATTCGCGATACATGCGCGCGCTCTGCACCTCCGCGCGCCAGTTTTGCTGTAGCGCCTCAATCACTTCCCGTTCTGCCGGTGGCTGTGGCATGGTTGCTATTCTAAACAGGGTTGGTACGATGCCAGTGCCCAGAAATTGGGTTTAACCGGAACACAGCGGTGGGTAGATCTTCCCCGCCATGTAAACGCTTCGCTATCGAGGAGAAACACTCATGAGCCCGGAAAACACACCCCACGGTTCGGCCCCTGCCGCAGCTCCCGCCAGCGCCTGTTTCGGCTACGCTACCGGCTCCTGGCCGGCCGTCGTCTCGCCCTGCTGCTCCGACCAGGCCGATGATCGCCACAACGAATGCACTCTGCCCGGCTGCACCTGCGCCTGCCATAACCCGCCCGCGGCCTAGCCCCCCGGCATGCTCGAACCCTAACATCAAGCCTTCGCATCTCACAATTTAGAACTCAACAGGTGCAGTTTGGCCGTGGAACCGGAGAACTTTCTCAATCGAGTGCTGCTCGTCGCCGACAATCCCGTCGCCGGCGCCATTATCCGTGGGCAGTTGTCTGCCGCCGGATATGATGTACACTGGGCCAGAAATCGGGTGGAAGCCGGCGTGCTCTGGCAACCCAGCTACTATGACGTGGTGTTGCTGGACCTGCGCCGAGACCCGAGCGGAGGCGAAGTTTTTGCCCACCGCATCAGGGCTACCGACCCCGGGCAGCGGATCATATTTCTCGATGGGAGGGACGGCACGAAAGAAGCTGCCTGAGTGGCCGCTTCTTCTACCGCCGCTTTATGCCCCTGGATGAGAGCAAGTTCTACCGCGCCACAGTTTTGGAATGCAAAGAATTTGCCCCTGACCTGTGGTCGGCGCGCATTGCTCCCGCCGGTCCCTTCACCTTCACGCCCGGCCAGTACGCCACTTTAGGCGTGCAAGGTCCTCTCCGCCTGGTGGAGCGCGCTTACTCCATCGTTTCTTCGCCTTACGAAGAGCAGCTTGAGTTCTTCTTTGAGCTGGTTCCTCCCGGCGAGCTCACCCCCCTGCTCCACACCCTCAAGCCTGGCGACCAGCTCAGCATGCGCAAATCGCCCAAGGGTAGGTTCGTGCTTGACTCGGCCCGCGGTCCACGTAATCACTTCCTGGTCTGTACGGTTACTGGCATCGCTCCCTTCGTCAGCTACGTTCGTACCCTGCATCGCGACTGGAAGCAGGGCAAATTCCCTGAGGGCCAAAAGCTGTACTTGCTCAATGGCGCCAGCCGCTCCTGGGAGTTTGGATACTATGACGAAATCAGCAAAGTGGCCGCCGAAGTCCCCTGGCTTAAGTACGTGGCTACCGTCAGCCGGCCGTGGGAAGACAACGGCTGGAAGGGCGAGCGCGGCCGCGTGGACGACCTGATCCGCAAATATTCGGACCTCTGGGGGCTCACCACCGAAAACACTACTGCTTACCTCTGCGGCCATCCCCAGATGATCGAAAACGGCAAAGGCATCCTGCAGCGCGTCGGCTTCAGCAAAGACAATCTTAAAGAAGAGATTTACTGGATCCCGGCCAAAGCCGCCAAGACCTCGTAGTTAACCTGCCCTCCTGCACGGTTGTCATCCTGAGCGTCAGCGAAGGACCTGCTTTTCTTCGCACACTCACCTGTGACCCCGGTTACTGAGGCCTCCCCCCTGCTCGCGCGAACATAAGGCTTCAGCTTCAACGAGGAGATGAGCTATGTCCACCGTACTGGCAGATAAGCGGGCCGATCTGGCAGGTCCTGGTATTGGCGACTACCGCGAACTGGAGAAGGTGCTCCCCAACGACTACACCTCCCTGCTCGACCGCAAGCAGACGCAGCAGGCCATTTTCGCGGTCAAACGCTATATCGAGGACAACCTTTGCCGCGAACTAAACCTGATGATGGTCACCGTCCCCCTGCTGGTTGACGTGGAGAGCGGCGTCAACGACCTGCTCGACCGCGACGGCTCACGCACCCCCATCTCCTTCCACATCTCCAACGACCGCGAGCAGCACCCGGTGGACGCACAGATTGTCCAAGCCGCCACCAAATGGAAACGGATGGCGCTCCGCCAGTTCAACATGGCGGTGGGCGAAGGTCTGTGCACCGATATGCGCGCCGTGCGCAAGGACTACTTCCTCGACCACGACCACAGTGTCTACGTGGACCAGTGGGACTGGGAGCGCGTAATCACGCCTGAGCAGCGCAACCTGGAATTCCTGAAGGAGATTGTGAACAGTCTCTGGAAAGTGCTCGTGGGTGCAGAGCGCTACGCGCAAGACATGTTCCCGCAGCTAAAGAACAGCAAATATCCCAACCTTCCAGAGAAGCTTACCTTCCTGCATGCTGAGGAAATTCTCGACATGTACCCCGACCTGCCGCGCAAGCAGCGGGAGAGCCAAGTCCTTCAAAAATATCCCGCTATCTTCATTATCGGCATTGGCTGGCCGCTGGCCGACGGCTACCCGCACGAGAATCGCGCCGCCGACTACGATGATTGGCTCACGGAAACCCGCTCCCCGGAGGGCCGCCTCATGCATGGTTTGAATGGCGACATCCTGGTGTGGAACCCGGTCACGCGCCGCCGCCATGAACTGACCTCCATGGGCATCCGCGTGAATGCCGACTCGCTGCGCAAGCAGCTCAGCATGTCAGGCCAATCGGACTTTCTGAAATTCCCTTACCACCAGGCCATCATCAACAGCCAGATTCCGCTGAGCATTGGCGGCGGCGTGGGACAGGCGCGCACCCTCATGCTGCTGCTGCGCAAGGCGCATCTGGGCGAGGTAACTGTGAGCGTCTGGCCCAAGATCCTGAAGGACATCTGCGCCCGCAAAAACATTTTCGTGCTCGAATAAGGGCCAGGGCACCGCTCATGCCTCGGCGCGCTGCCGCCGCCTCTTTTTTGATGTTTGTCATCCTGTTTGATGGCTTGTCATCCTGTTTGATGGCTTGTCATCCTG
>DATEGM010000165.1:0-4171 GCA_035280085.1 Terriglobales bacterium | reverse complement strand
CGCACGCTGGCCGGCATGTACCCCAGGTCGGTGACGATAGCCAGCTTTACGCCTTCGGCGCGAAAGGTGAACGCCACTGGGTCGGCAGCATCGTGGGGAATGGTGAACGGTGTCACCGAGATGTCGCCTACCTGAAAGCTGGACCCGGCGCTGAACGTTTCCACGCGGTCATTTTTCCACATCATGCCCGCTTTATCGCGCATCAGCCGGCGGCAGGCCTGGTAGGTGGCGCCTGTCAGGTACACCGGCACACCCAGCTTTTTGGCCAACATGGCCAGCCCGCAGATGTGGTCGGAGTGTTCGTGGGAAATCAGGATGGCGGAGAGTGCATGCGGGTCTTCATCGCTGGCCTTGATGCGTTTGAAAGCTTCGCGCGCGGAAAGGCCGGCATCTACCAGAATCCGGGTGCGCCCGCCGGCCACGATGCTGCAATTGCCTTTGCTGCCGCTGGCCAGCACCGTCAACGAAACCGCCATGCGCCGAGCATAGCTGGAATGATGCAGCCGCCGGGAGTAACTTGTTGATTAACGTGGCCCCTTCGTGTGGATTTTGGGGAAGAGTCACGCCGCTTTCCGGCTTAGTCCCTTTAGTGGAGCGCGTCCTAAAACGTGCAGCTCTTGGATGACCCCATGCCCGCTGCTGCTTGCAGGGGCTGCTCTAACCGGGAATTCTGCATCCAAGAACCGAGGTGAAAATGAGAAATCTACTCGCAATCGCAACGTTAAGCCTGGCTGTAGCCTTTGGAACCGCGGTTTGGGGCCAGGAGACATCCACCACGACGCCAGACACCAGCGTCAAGCACGACATGAAGACCGCCGGCCACGCCACTAAAAACGCTACCAAGAAAACCGGGCACAAGGTGAAGCGCACCAGCAAACGCGTGGTTCACAAGGGCGCGCGCAAAACACGGCGCACATCCACCAAGGTGGAACACAAGACCACGACCGGAACGGAGCCGCAGTAGAAGGGTTCAGCGGACCTTTGCAGCTACGGGCGCTTCGGACGCCGCGTACACCACTTCGCCATCGAACAGCGTCATCAGGCATTTCAGATCTTTGATCTGCTCGGTGGGAACGGTGTACAGGTCGCGGTCCCAAACGGCGATATCGGCTCTTTTGCCCACCTCCAGCGACCCGATCTTGTTTTCCAGGAACATCTGCCGCGCCGCCCACGCGGTGTAGGCACGCAGAGCGGTGTGCATGTCCACCGCCTCTGCCGTGCCAAAAGGGTGCGGGCCGTAGGTTCCTTTGAGTGTTTCGCGGGCCGCGGAGGCCCACAAACCGTAGCGGGCGGGCGGCGGCGTAACTGAGTAGTCCGATCCGCCGGCCCAAATAATGCCGCGCGCGCGCAGGGTGTTAAACGGCTCCAGGCGCTCGCCGCGCTTAGGGCCGTAATTGCCGGCGTAGATGTCGCCGATCCACCAGAGAAATTCCGGTTGCATTTCCGGATAGCCGGCATCGTAGCTTTTCTGCAGCCTGGCCATTACGTCGAGAGCGTGCGGCGTGGGCAGGTTGGCGTGAATGATGCTGTGGCGCAAACCGGGGTGGGGTTGTTCCTGCTCGACCAAGGCATAGGTATCCACCACCCAATCCATGGCGCGATCGCCCACAGCATGGGTGCCCACCGGAACGCCGTTCTGGTGAAGAAGGCGGACCATCTCGCGATAAACCGCCGGATCGGTTTGCGGATAGCCGCGGTTGCCGGCGCCCGAACTGGTGACGTCAGGAGTCGCGCCATTGCGCAGCCAGTCGTCATAAACCCAGCCTGTGCGCGCGCCGCCGGAGCCATCCATGTAGATTTTGGCGCCACAGGAGAGCAGGCGGTCATTGCCCAGGGTGTCGGGCAGGCGGGGAACGGCGTTGATCTCGGCCAGCGCCTTACGGGCCGACTCCAACGTCGAACCCGCGTGCCACAGCACGCAGATGCGCTCCTTCAGTTGCCCCTGGTCCAGCAAAGATTTATAGGCATCCCAGTGGATCTGCTGGATGTCCGGGTCTTTGACCGAGGTCATGCCTTCGCTGTGCAGCACTTTCTGGATGTAGAGAATGCCTTGGCGCATCTGCTCCGGCGTAGTGGGCGGAATCAGCCGCGTGACCGGCTCCATGGCGGATGCTTCTTTGAGAACGCCGGTAGGATTGCCCCGAGGGTCGCGATCAATGGTGCCGGCTTTGGGGTCGGGAGTGCCGGCGGTGATATGCGCCATTTTCAGCGCCAGCGAGTTGGCCACCCCGTAATGGCCGGTCGTGTGAAGCAGCCACACGGGGTTGTGGGGCGAAACGGCATCAAGGTCGGCCGCCCTGACATAGCGGTGTTCCGCCAGCTTGCCCTCGTCCCAACCGGAGCCGGTGACCCATTCCCCCGGCTTGGCCAGGGCTACCTTCGCCTTCACTCGCGCCACAATTTCGGTCACCGAAGCGGCATCGGAAAGTTTCACGCCGTAGAGCTCTGCCACCCCTCCTTCGGCAATGTGGGCGTGCGTGTCAATCAGGCCCGGCGTGGCAGTACGGCCTCGCAGGTCAATAATGCGGATGCCAGGCGCCTTCCCGGCAAATTGCAGAACTTCGGCGTCGCTACCGACTTTCACGATCACGCCGTGGCTGATGGCCAGAGCCTGGGCTATCGAGTCGTGGGCGTCCACGGTGAGAATGTGCCCGTGCAGCAAGAGCAGGTCGGCGGCCGGACCTTGTGCGGCGACTATTTGAGTCAACAGCAGGACAGCTGTCAGAACGCTCAACCAATTCAGGTTGCGGTGCACAGTCATGGGCACGTTCCTTTCGCGGCGGCAGTGTATCGCATGCTTATCTCCGGGACGAGGGTTGTCCTTCGGGTCAGCCGCTGAGCCGCAGGAGGTTTCAAGGTTTCAGAAGTTCCAGGAGCACAAGTGGGATCCGCGAAACCTTGAAACCTGCGAAAGCTTGAAACCTGGGAACCGGGAAACATCGAAGCCTCTCAGTAAACTTCAGTCCGCCGCAAGCGCATCCAGCCAATGCTAGACTGGCGGGTCAATCCTCGATGCGAGCTCAAGCCATTGCATAAGCCGGTGCTGGTGGTGCACGGCGGCGGGTGGGCCATTCCCGACGACATGGTGGACGCCCACCTGAACGGCATCCGGGCCGCCCTGGCTGCCGGATGGCATGCACTGGAGCGTGGCGCCACCGCGCTCGATGCGGTGGAAGCCGCCGTGGTGGTCATGGAGGACGATGAGGCCTTCGATGCGGGCCGCGGCAGCTTTCTCAACCGCGATGGCCGGGTGCAACTGGATGCGCTCATGATGGATGGAGCGACGCTGCGTGCCGGCGGCGTGGGCTGCGTGGAGCGCATCCGCAATCCTATTCACCTGGCCCGCATCGTTCTGGAAGATAGCCCGCATGTGTACTTCGTCGGGCCGGGAGCGGAGCGCTTTGCCGCAGAGCATGGCGTGCCGCTGATCGCCAACGAAGAGCTGGTAATCGAGCGCGAACTGGAGCGTCTGCGCAGTCTGCAGGCGCAAGGCGAGTCGCCGGCCGACGTTTTCTCCGCCTCCCACGACACCGTGGGCGCTGTGGCCCTGGACAAAAACGGCAACCTGGCTGCCGCTACCTCCACCGGCGGCACGCTTAACAAGACTCCCGGACGCGTGGGGGATTCCTCGCTCATCGGCTGCGGCTGCTATGCCGACAACCAGAGCGCGGCCGTCTCCACCACCGGATGGGGCGAGCCCATCATGAAGTTGGTGCTCGGGAAATGGACCGCGGACCGGGTGGCCGCGGGCGCGCCTCCGCAGCAGTCAGCCAGCGAGGCCGTCACTTATTTGCGGCAGCGGCTAAGCGGGCACGGAGGCATCATCGTGCTGGACGCGCAGGGTCGCCTGGGGATAGCCCATAACACCCCGCGCATGGCCTGGGGATTCGCCACCCAGGAGCAGCAGGCGAGCGGAATAAAACGGTAGCGCCTGAACCTACCTAAACCGGCTCAATCTTCACCGCTGTCATGTTGAGCGAGGGCGCACGCCCGAGTCGAAATTGAGGCGTTGAGCGGGCGTCTGAGCCCGCTGCCGAAATCCTGAGCGCAGCGAAGGACCTCTCAGCAGAACCTCTTGCATTCTGTCATGTTGAGCGAGGGCGCATGCCCGAGTCGAAATTGAGGCGTTGAGCGGGCGTCTGAGCCCGCTGCCGAAATCCTGAGCGCAGCG
>DATEGM010000164.1:0-21450 GCA_035280085.1 Terriglobales bacterium | reverse complement strand
ATCACCATGTCGGAATTTGGGCGCACCGCCCGCGAGAACGGCAATCGCGGTACCGACCATGGTCATGCCAACGTTATGTTTGTTCTCGGCGGGCCGGTTCGCGGCGGTAAAGTCTACGGGCAATGGCCGGGGCTGGAGCCGGAACAGCTCAACGAAGGGCGTGACCTGGCTCTAACCACCGATTTCCGCCGCGTGCTCGGCGAAGTGCTCTCCCGCCACCTCGGCAACCAGAATCTGGCCAGCGTCTTTCCGGGGTTTGATAATACCGCGGCAGGATTTCTCAAACTCCTCGGATGAAAGAGCAGTTTCAAGGTTTCGCAGGTTTCAAAGTTTCATCCCAACTCGCTGGCAGTGCCATCAGCGCTGCCGGATGAAACCTTGAAACCTCTGAAACTTTTTGTTTCTAAGCCTTACCTCCGCCAAATTCCCTCCTAGTCCGCCCACAAAACGAACCTGAGTTGCTACTAGGCCCGCGTCGGCGCTGGTATCATTCTGTCACCAACGCCACTCAACTGAACCCCAGGAAAAAATTTGTGATCGGAGGCAGCAGTGTTGAAATCGCTTGTTGCATCAGCGCTCTTGTGGTGCTTTCTAGGCCTGGGCAGCGCGCTGGCGGCTGACAATCAGATTCTCGCCGAAGTCAGGTTCTCCGGCGCTACCAGCGTAGAACGCAACGCTGGCGTCTGGGTGGACGGCCAATATGTGGGTTATCTCGACGAGCTAAAGGGTGATAAGCAGATCCTTCTTCTTCCCGGCAAGCACGAGTTTGCCGTGCGCCAGGCCGGCTACAAGGACTTTGCCGAAGAATCGGTGCTGGAGCCGGGCCAGGTTGTCATGATGAAGATCAGGCTGATGAAGGACACCAGCCTGCCCATGCCCACACAAACCGCCGAGCTGAAGATTTCCGTGAAGCCGGGCCGAGCCGCAGTCTTCATTGACGACCGCTTCATCGGCCATGCCGACGAATTCTCCGGCCTCGGCCACGGCCTGCTGGTCACGCCTGACAAGCACCGGGTACGCATTGCCCTGCCCGGCTACCAGACCTTTGAAACCGAAGTTACTGTCCGTCCCAACCAGAAACTGAAGATCGAAACCGAACTCGTAAAGGGCAGCATCACGCAGGCGGGGCCGATGATCAGCCAGAAGTAGCACATCACCGCAGCGTAACTGAGCGGCGCTTCTCTCCCGGCGCCGCTCCTTTTTTTTGAAATTTAGGACCCACTCCTGCGATGCGGCGGACTGTTGTGGCGCGGGCGCCCTCGCCCGCGTGAGCCAAGTCTGCTCACTCTGGCCAGTGGCCGGACATCACGTCAGCCGAGGGTGCCTCCTGCAATGGACGGAATGAGCAGCACCTCGTCGCCGTCGCGGAACCGGTAGTCGCTCCCGCCCAGAAAACGTATGTCTTCCTCGTTGACATACACGTTCAAAAAACGCCGCAACTGTCCCTGCTCATCGCAGATGTGGCGCTGCAGATCGGGATAGCTCTGTCCAAGCTGTCCGAGCAGTTCGGGAAGGCTGCTCGCAGTACTCGAAATTTGCCCCGCTCCGCTGGTGTGCTTGCGAAGCGGGGTAGGAATGTGAACTTGAATGCTCATGAGCGCGCTCCATTGATGCTTTTTTCGAGTGTTTCTAGAAAAGTTTCTAGAAAAAAGTTTCAAAGTTTTTCAGGTTTCAATGTTTCACCGACATTTCGCGAAACTCGAAACTCGAAACTCGAAACTTCGAAACCTTGAAACCTTGAAACTTGCCTTCATCACACTGCCACCGCCTCCGCCTCATTCGCAATGTGCTCCTGAAACGCGGCCAGCTTCGCCGGAATCGGCTCCGGCAGCTCCAACCGGCCATTCAGCGCCTCCACGGTTTTCAGCCCGTTGCCGGTGATGCAGAGCACGGTGGTCTCGTCGGGCGAGATGCGGCCCTGGGCGAACAGCTTTTTCGCCACTCCCACGGTCACACCCCCGGCGGTTTCCGCAAACACGCCTTCCGTGGCTGCCAGCAGCTGCATGGCATCCACAACTTCCTTATCGGAAACATCTTCCGCTGTGCCGCCAGTGCCAGTGATGGTTTTGATCGCGTAATGCCCGTCGGCAGGATTACCGATAGCCAACGAGCGCGCCACCGTATTCGGTTTCTGCGGCTCAAAATCGCTCCGGCCGGCCTTCACCGCGGTGCTGATGGGAGAGCAGCCCGTGGCCTGCGCGCCGAAAAACTTCACTGGCTTCGCCTCGACCAGCCCAACTTTCACCAGCTCATCAAATGCCTTCTTTATTTTGGTGATCAGCGAGCCGCCGGCCATAGGCACCACAATGTTGTCAGGCAGCCGCCACCCCAACTGCTCAGCGATCTCATAGCCCACCGTCTTGGAGCCTTCGGAGTAGTAGGCCCGCAGGTTCACGTTCACGAAGCCCCAATGGTAGGAGTCGGCAATCTGCGAGCACAGCCGGTTCACCTGGTCGTAGTTGCCGGCCACGCGTACCAGGCGCGCGCCATAAACCTGCGTGTTGATCACCTTGGCTGCCTCCAGATCAGCGGGAATGAGCACGCAAGCCTTCAGGCCGGCACGCGCTGCCTGGGCCGCCACCGCGTTGGCCAGGTTCCCCGTAGAGGCGCAGCCCACCACCTCAAAACCAAAGCGGCGCGCCTGGGCCAGCGCCATGGCTACCACGCGGTCTTTAAAACTCAGAGTAGGGAAGCAGAAACAATCGTTCTTAAGAAGGAGATGGCGGGAGCGGAATTCGCGGGCCAGGTGCGAGGCGGGAACCAGTGGTGTGGAACCGATGGGCAATGTGGCTTCAGACCCATCAGGGATCGGCAGCAGCTCCCGGTAGCGCCAAATGCCCGGAGCTCGCCGCGCGATCGCTTCCCGGGTCAGGCATGTTCGGATGTCGTCATAGTCATAGGTCACTTCCAGGGGAGAAAAACATTCCTCGCACACTGCCGAGGGCCGGTTGCCGACGCTTGTTCGGCATTCGCGGCACTGCAGTTCATATCTCTCTGTCATCGTTTCCTCGTCACGGCAACCGTGGAATTTCATACCGACGGCTGGCCGGCGTTATGGTTCGGGTGCGTGGTTCGCACCTCTCGTTAAGAACTGGTCACAATCGGCATGCGGAAAGCGCGCTCCGCCAGCACGCCCCCTTGGTGCCCTTCCTCCAGAACTTTCTCCAGCGCCTGCGTGGAACATTCCTCCACCACCAGCGCCAGGCTGGGGCGCAGGTCGTGCGGGTCAGGATGGTGCAACAACCCGCGCAGGCTGATGCCCCCGCCAGTCAGGGTACGGCGCAATGCACCGACTGCGTCGGCGGTCTGAGCTGGCGTCACCCGCACATAATGGCGGCAGCGAAAATCGTTGCTCACCGGCACGGCCACCAGCGCCGGTCCGGCAAGCACTGCCGGCCTCGATTGGGCTACGGCCAGCAGGTCGGAAACTACGGCTACCGCGGTCGGCGCCCCGCCCGCTCCCGCCCCGGCGAATACCGTTTCACCGCCGTACTGGCCAGTTGTGATCAGCACATTCTGATTGTTGCGGGCGGACCCCAGAGGCGAGTTCGGGCTCACCAGAGCCGGCCCAACCTCGGCCAGCAGCGTTCCTGACTTCAACTCGGCGCGAGCTACCTGGCGGATAGTGTATCCAAGTTCGCGCGCGTAACGGAAATCGGCCGGCTGCACCCGCAGTACCGTGTGCGCCGCCACCTGTTCGGGGTCAGCCTGCAGGTGGAATCCCGTGCGCACCAGGATGGCCAGCTTGGCCCGCGCATCCAAACCGTCCACATCATCGGTCGGGTCAGCCTCGGCGTAACCGCGCTGCTGCGCTTCCCGCAGCGCCAGTTCGAGCGTCAGACTTCGGCTCTCCATGGCATGCAGGATGTAATTGCAAGTGCCGTTGAGAATCCCGCATAGCCGCAACAGCCGATCGCCACTCAGCCCCGGGCTCACACCGCAGAGCACAGGCACACCCCCGGCGACAGCGGCGCCGAATTCCAGCCGGCAGCCCTGCCGCCGCGCCATCTCCAGCAACTCCGGGCCGTGCGCCGCAATCAGCTTTTTGTTTGCCGTCACCACCGACTTGCCCCGCAGCAGCGCCCGCTTCACCCAGGAATAAGCCGGCTCGATTCCACCCGCCAGTTCGAGCACAACATCAGCCTCGGAACCCAGAGCCTGCTCGATGTCGTCCGTCCAGCACACCTGTGGTTGAACCCATGGCACACGCTTGCGATCCACGCGCCGGTTGTAAATCAACTCCAGCCGCAAGTGGGGGAAGGAGCCGCTTTGCAGAATGGTGGCCACAGCCCGTCCTACCGTGCCAAAACCCAGCAGCGCAATCCTGCAAGGCTGCTGCGCCACCAGCGGACGCGACGGTTGTTCGCCAAAGCCAAGAGCCGGACTGGCATTCATTGCGCACCTGCCTGGGAACGATGGCTGACTGCTTGTTCGGTTACGGGGAAAAATAGGCTGTGCAGGCGCCGCACCGATTCCGCCGCCTGGTCCTCATTCACTACCAGCGTAAGGTTGCGCTCGCCCTCGCCCGGACAAGCGAGCCGCACCTCGATGCCGCTGAGCGCCGCGAAAATCTGCCCCACTAGCCGGGTGCGCCGTCCGATGCGGTCACCGAAGACGCGCACAATAGCCTTATGGTTTTCGCCCTGAACTTCCGCCACATCCTGCAGGGCGCGCTCCAGCTCGCGAACTGCTTGTTTGGAGTCGGTCAGCAGAACCGCGCTGTGCTGCGAAAGCGAGCACAAGTCCAGGTTGTAGCCTTCGCACGCCTGCAGGATTTGGCTCAGGGTGTTGCCATCGGCCTGCCGTCGCAACCGCGCTTGCACGATAACTACCCCGCGCTTCGCGGTGATAGCCCGAACTTCGGGCTGCTCGCCTTCCGGCACAATGCGCGTGCCCAGGCTCTGCGGCCGCCGCGAGTTGCGCACATACACCGGGATATTCTTTTCCGTGGCCGGCAGTAGGGTAGCGGGGTGCAGCACCTTCGCTCCCGCCTGCGCCAGTTCCGCCGCTTCCGCGAAACTGATGGTGGGAATAAGCCGGGCATCCGGGCACAGCCGCGGGTCGGCGGTCATGATCCCATCCACATCGGTCCAGATTTCCAGCGCGTGTGCCCCTAACGCAGCAGCCACCAGGGCGGCGGAGAAATCCGAACCGCCGCGGCCCAGAGTCGTGGGCGTGCCGTCCATGGTCGCGGCAATGAACCCGCCCAGCACGGGAACCCGGCCCTCTCGGAGCAGAGGCAAAACCAATTCCTGCAGCCGCCGCTCCGTTTCCTTGCGCAAGGGAGTGGCGCAACCGTAGTCTTCGTCAGTTACGATGCATTCGCGGGCGTTTACCCACACCGCATGGTCGCCGCAACCGCGCAGTGCCTCCGCGAGAAGGCGGCTGGAGAGAACTTCACCGGCTCCGACCAGGCGGTCGGAGGTGCGCGGGCTGAACTCGCCCAGGGCGGTTACTCCCTGCAGCAGCTTGGCTAGGGCTTCGCATTCATCGTGCAGCCAGCCTAAGAAGGCCGTGACTTGGCTTCTCAAAATCAGCTCACGGGCAATGCGGTCATGCCGCTCCCGAACAGTCCGCAGGATTTCAATGGCCTCCACCAGTTCCCCGGCAGCCGCCTGCTCGCCTGCAGCCAGTAGCTGATCGGTGACTCCTGCAAGGGCACTGACCACCACCGCAGCCGGCTTATCCCGCCACTGACTGATGATTGCCAGAACTCGGCGAAAAGCTGCTGAATCCTCCACCGACGTGCCCCCAAACTTAAGCACGGCGCACGAGGAACCACGATCATCCCCACATCGTCCGTTATCTGCCGCCTGCGACATCTTGTCTTCCCCAAACTGCCGCTGGATTGAACACAATAAAAAACCCACCGCCAGATTCGCTTCTGGCGGTGGGTTTGGGTATCTATGAGTGCTTTTTAGCTTACCCGGCGCCCTCCTCCAGAAGCACGGTAATTCGCATGGCCATGGTTGTCATGGTCATTGTGCGGCCTGTGTTCTGGATCAGGGTGCTCATAACGCGTACGACACTATAACCAAGGTGCAGCCCTCCGGTCAAGTCGAGGCGCTTTACGAGCGGCATGACCTTCGTACTGGACCGGACTGTGTTGTCATACTAGATTACCCAGCCTTGATCCATGAGTATCTGTGCGTATCCGCGGCGAGTTCACCCAGCTGTGGAAAAATTGTTATCTCAATTCGGAACGAAAGCAGATATATTTACTCCGGCGATTCTCGACGACAACTGAATACGGCTGATGGCGCGTAGGAACGTTCCACCTGCCCAGGACGACCTGGAGCTTACGCCCAGCGCGGAGTATGTTCCCGCCACTCTGGACGATGCTCGCCTGGTTGACTTGGAATCCGAGCAAGAATCGCCGTTTTTGCGCGCGCAGAAGCGTGTCTCCGTTCGTCGAGGCTCTCTTCCCAGAAGAACCGCCCACCGCCTCAAGCGTGCCGCCATTGCAGCTGTTCTCCTCCTCTTGATCGCCGTTGTGGCCGGGATGGCCATGCAGTACGGAGCGCATTCCTGGCGCTTCACCCTGGATTCCAGCGACAACATCGAAATTGGCGGCACCCATAACGTCAGCCGGGCGCAGATCATGGATGTGCTGGGCGGCGATATTGGCCGCAACATCTTTTTTGTCCCCCTGGCCCAGCGCCAGAAACAATTGCAGCAGATTCCGTGGGTGAAGTCGGCTTCGGTAATGCGCTTCCTGCCTGACCGCCTGCAGGTGCAGATTACCGAGCGCGCGCCGGTGGCCTTTGCCCGCATCGGTTCGCGCATTTCCCTGATTGATGCTGATGGCGTGGTGATGGAGCTCCCTGCAAGCGGGCACCACCAGTACTCGTTTCCGGTGATTGTAGGGATGGGAGAAGCGGAGCCGCTTTCGACCCGCTCCGCCCGCATGGACATTTACACCCAGCTCCTTCAGGACCTGGATTCCAGCGGCGCCCGCTATTCCCAGGACTTGAGCGAGGTGGACCTCTCTGACCCTGAGGACGTGAAGGTGATGGTCAACGATCCCTCCGGGGCGGTGCTGGTGCATTTGGGCTCGGGAAATTTCCTCCCGCGTTACAAGATTTATGTGACCCACGTGGCTGAGTGGCGGCAACAGTTTCAAAAGCTGGACTCCGTGGATTTGCGCTACGACCGCCAGATCATCGTGAACCCGGATTCCAGTTTGCTGGCGCAGAAGCCGCTGAGTGGGCCCGCGGCACGCGCGGCGATTGCCGCAGGAGTCAAGCCCGCGGCCCTGACTACGGTCGATTTGAGACGGGCCAGCAGTCCGCTGGGGCATAGAGCCGCGAGGACGGTGACGAGAAAAAGGGTCGTGAAGCATCGGCGCTCACGGCGCGCCAAAGGAGCTAACTAGCTCTCTGGCTGGCTAGCCAGCTAAGCAGCTGGAATCGTGAGCCGAGAGCTCCAACGAGCGACAAAAGGACCATGGCAAACAGCAACCCGCATCTTCTGACCGCAATTGACGTAGGCAGCGCCAAGACCTGTGCCCTGGTGGCGGAGATCACCGAAGCCGGCCTGCGCTACCGCAGCCACGGCGTCGCTGATTCCCTGGGCTCACGTAAGGGCGTGATTATGGACCTGGAGCGCGCCGTGGCTTCTCTCCAGAAGGCGGTGGAGCAGGCAGAGGATGGAATTTCCGCCCCCATCGAACGCGCCATCGTGGGCGTGGGCGGCTCCCACATCCGCGGCCTCAACAGCGTGGGCGGCATCAGCCTGGGCCAGCGGCCGCGCGAAATTACCCGCGACGAAATCCGCGCCGCCGTAGAGAAAGCCAAAGCTATTTCGCTGCCCGCCGACCGCGACTTCCTTCACCTGCTGCCGCAGGAGTTCATCCTCGACCACCAGCCCGGCATTCGCGATCCCATAGGCATGATGGGCAGCAAGCTGGAAGTAAAGGTGCACGTGGTGACTGCGGCCAACAGCGCCACGCAGAACGTGGTTACGGTGCTCAACCGCGCCGGGGTGCACGTAAACGACACCGTCTTCGAACCGCTGGCCTGCGCCGACGCCGTGCTGCGTCCCGAAGAACGCGAACTCGGCGTTTGCCTGGTGGATATTGGCGCCGGCTCCACCGACGTCATCGGCTTCCAGGATGGCGCCGTGGCCTACACGGCTGTGCTCCCGGTGGGCGGCGACCACTTCACCAGCGACATTTCGGTGGGCCTGCGCACGCCCTTGGCGGAGGCGGAAAAACTGAAGCGCAGTTACGGTTGCGCGGTTGTTACCCGCATCCCCGAAGGCCACGAAGTCGAGGTGCCCTCGGTAGGCGACCGGCCTTCGCGCATGATCGCGCAGCGTGTGCTGGGAGAAATCCTGGAGCCGCGCGCCCGCGAAATGTTCGAGATGCTGCGCGATGGTCTCCGCCACGGGGGGCTGCTCGAGAGCTGCGGCGCCGGAGTGGTGCTCACCGGTGGCGGGGCGCGCCTCAGCGGCATCCTGGAAATTGCGGAGTCGGTGCTGCGCAAGCAGGTGCGCCTGGGCTGGCCGTCGCCGCTGGCCAAGATGCCGGCCCTGCTGGCCGAGCCCGAGTTCACCACCCTGATCGGCATGATTTTTTACGGTCACCGCGCCCGCCTCGCTCGCGGCAACCAGGATGAGCGCTGGGCAGGCAGGCTGAAGGCGCTGTTCGGCAAAGGGCAGCAACCGCTGGGGATAAGGCTGTAGCCCCGCCAAAGATCAGAAGTGACAGGCAAGGATTGAAGAAAAATTTCCGTATGAGGAGCGGAGAGCGCAAGTCATGACGCCAAAAAAGGAAAACACACTCAACCCGGCGGAAACGCCCAAGAGCGGCATCCGCATCAGCTTTCACGAAGAGGCCAAGAACGACGCCAACATTAAGGTGATTGGCGTGGGCGGCGGCGGAACCAATGCGGTCAACCGCATGATTGACGCCGGCGTGGAAGGCGTTGAATTCATCGTGGCCAATACTGACCTGCAGGCGCTGCGCCTCTCGCGCGCGCCGGTGAAGATTCAGCTTGGCGTCAAGCTCACTAACGGCTTGGGCGCTGGCGCCAATCCTGAAGTCGGGCGCAAGGCGGCGCTGGAAGACTCTGACAAGATCATCGAGGCGCTGGAGGGCGCGGACATGGTGTTTGTCACTGCCGGCATGGGTGGCGGCACCGGCACCGGCGCGGCTCCCATCATCGCCTCCCTGGCCAGCGAAATGAGCGCGCTCACCGTGGGGGTGGTTACGAAGCCCTTCGGTTTCGAGGGCAAGCGGCGCATGATGCAGGCCTCCAACGGCCTTTCCGAGCTGATTGACTCGGTGGATACTACCATCGTCATTCCTAATGAAAAGCTGCTGGCTGTGGCGGAGAATGCCGGCTTCTTCGAATCGTTCAAGGTGGCCGACGACATCCTGCGCCAGGCGGTGCAGGGCATTTCCGACATCATCACCATCCCCGGCATCATCAACCGCGACTTTGCCGACGTGAAGGCCATCATGGCCGGCATGGGTTACGCGGTGATGGGCACCGCGACGGCCACCGGCGAGCGCCGGGCCACGGAGGCGGCGCAACGCGCCATCGCCTCGCCGCTACTGGAAGCCGGAGCCATTGACGGGGCGCGCGGCATCCTCATCAACATCACCGGCTCCAGTTCGCTGAAGCTGAGCGAGGTGAACGAGGCCTCCAGCATCATCCAGAGCGCCGCCCACGAAGACGCCAACATCATCTTCGGCGCCGTGCTCGATGAGAAGGCCAAGGATTCCGTGAAAATCACGGTGATTGCCACCGGCTTCAAGAGCGACGCGCCGCAGCGCCGTGAGCGCGGCATCTCGTCTTCAGCGCAGGCCATTTCGCGGCAGCGTGTAACCTCGGGGTTCAGCATGCCCGACACGCCTCCGCCGGTGGTCAATCAGGTAGAGGAAGAACCGCCGCGGGCGGCGATGCCGGCGCCGGCGCCCGTCGTGCCCACCTTCGAGCACGACGATCTGGACGTGCCCACGTTTATTCGCAAACGGACAGAAGTGAACTAAGTGGTTACATCAGAGCACGGGGCTTCGGCTTTTGAACAAAGCTGAAGCCTGGTGCCGCCCCTCCCGGGCTCAGGCGTTTTTGAGGCACAGCTTACGCAGGACTGGAGACTGCCCTGAGCGTACCGAAGGGTCCTGGACTTTATTATTCCGGCCTGCGGGGCTGATTCTGGCGAGCTGCCCACAGCGAAGGGTCACCGATCACCTTTTCTGTTGCCTCTCCTGGGAAGCCTGTCTTTAGCAAGAACCGTTGCCTTTTCGCTATCGGGAGCGCCGTAGGCGCAACATACTAAAGCCCAGGACGGCAGTCCTGGGAAAACCGTCGACAGAAACTCTGAGCCCCGGAGGGGCGGCACAGAAGTTCCCAAACGAGGGAAAACTGCTAATTCCTGTCAGCGGGTAACCAACTCTGTCACATTACTGACCGCCAACGTCATAAGTGCAAAACTTTGCAGCAGTCCCGGAGGGCATCAGGGTCGAAGGACCTCAGTCCACTCATCACCCTATTAACACAGAGGTACAGTATCGAGAAAGTAAAGCAGCGGGCCATTACTGAAGGCATCCGCACCCCGGTAACACCATCCTAAGTAGCTGGATCTGCTTGCTTTAGTTTTTGAAGCCTGACGTCACCATTAGAGAAGTTTTTCCATTGCGCACCCACCAGCAACTCTCATACTATCTAAGCGTTAGTAGTAGAAAGCCACCGGATATCCAGAGTGGCAGGTGTCGTGCACTTAACCGTGTTGGCAACGGCCCCGGGGATAGTTAGGGATTGATGAAAAAAAATTCAACAGTCGCCCAAATCGCCCTGCTGGTTCTGGCGTTTCTTGCTCTCGAGATGACGGCCCTGGCGGCGACCATCAACACCCGCCGCACCACGCGTGCCAAATCCCGGCACAGAATCACTGAAAGCGCCCGCGCCCGGCGGCAAATGAGGAGCCTGCGCCGCAGCCGCGCTACTTACGTGCGCCATGGACGCCGTTATCGCTACGCGCGCCGCCATCGCTCCTATGAGCGCTTCTATACCAGTTCCTTTAGCGATGAATTGACCGACGGCGACATCACTGCGGGCGAGGACCCGGTGGTTCGCGCCGCGGCGATGGATGCGCTCGGCAACATGAATGGCACTGTAGTGGCTATCGAGCCCACCAGCGGCCGCATTCTAGCCATGGTTAATCAGAAACTGGCTCTTTCCAGCGGCGCCCAGCCCTGCTCCACCATCAAGCTGTCGGTGGCGCTGGCTGCGCTGCAGGAAGGCGTGATTGACAAAGATACCAAAATCCGCCTGGGTCGCCGCTTCCGCATGAACCTGACGCAGGCGCTGGCGCACTCCAACAACGCCTACTTCGAAGCTGTGGGCCGGCAATTAGGATTTGAAAAAGTCGCTTATTATGCGCACCAGTTCGGTCTGGGTGAACTGGCGGGTTACAACATTCCCGGCGAGCAACTGGGCGAATATCCTGACCACGTGATTCCCGCCAAGGACGGCGGCGTGGGCAAGATGTGTTCTTTCGGCGAAGGCGTGTCCATGACCCCGCTGCAGCTGGGGGCAATGGTTTCTGCCATCGCCAATGGCGGAACGCTTTACTACCTGCAGCACCCAACCACGCCGGATGAAGTGACCAACTTCCAGCCGCGGGTGAAGCGCCAGCTCAACATCGCGCCGCTGATTCCGGAAATTTCCGACGGCATGGCGGGAGCGGTGGAGTATGGCACTGCCCGCAGCGTGCGCGTGAACTTTAATGAGGAAGAGATCCTGGGCAAGACCGGCACCTGCTCCAAGGATGGCACCCGCTTCGGCTGGTTCGCCTCCTACGCCAACACCAACGTGGGGCGCGTAGTAGTGGTGGTTTTCCTCCAGGGCGGGCGGCCTACCTTCGGGCCCAAAGCGGCGGAGATTGCCGGCCACATGTACCGGAATCTCTACGATCACAGCTTCTTCATGGTAAAGAACCCGGTAGTGCCTGAGTCTACCTCCAGCGTGCAAACGACAGGCGCACCGCAGTAAATCAGCTCTCAGCGTTAGCTTCGTCTCTCACCTTAGGCCTCCGCGAGGAGGCCTTTGATTTTCAAGGAGTCAGTTCAGGAGTCAGTAGTCTCCGCCCTACTCAGTTGATTTAGCGGACAACTGACAACTGACCACTGATAACTGATTTTAAAACCCCATGATGTTGTAGCCGCAATCCACGTAAATGGTTTCGCCGGTGATGCCGGAGCTGGCGTCGGAGGCAAGGAAGACCCCGGTGGCGCCCACCTCGTGGACGTCAACATTGCGCTGCAAGGGAGCGCGTTCAGAGTGGGCTTTGAGCATGTCGCCCAGCCCGGAGATGCCGCGCGCAGCCAGGGTTTTGATGGGCCCGGCGGAAATGGCGTTTACGCGGATGCGGCGCTTGCCCAGATCGGCGGCCAGATAGCGTACCGTGGCCTCGAGCGCCGCCTTGGCCACGCCCATCACGTTGTAGTGGGGCACCACTTTTTCCGCGCCGTAGTACGTCATGGTGATGATGCTGCCGCCGTCCTCCATTAACGGAGCGGCCGCTCGTGCTAGCGCAATGAGCGAATAGACGCTGACATCGTGCGCGATGCGAAAGCCCTCGCGCGTGGTGTTGACGAATTCGCCCTTCAGTTCCTCGCCGGGAGCATAGGCAATGCTGTGCACCAGCGCGTGCAGCTTGCCGTAGCGGGCGCGCAGCTCAGAGAAGAGCCGGTCTACTTCCTGGTCCTGGCTGACGTCGCAGCGAAGAGCATCCGCGCCCGGCAGGGAAAGGATCAGATCCTTGGCCTCTTGTTCCAGGCGCTCGTTCTGGTAGGTGATGGCCAGCCGCGCTCCGGCGGCGTGCAGTCCCTGGGCAATGGACCAGGCAATGCTGCGCTTGTTGGCCACTCCAAACACCACCGCGTTACGGCCTGTGAGACTGTCGCTCATGTGCATCTCCGCTGAAACCCACAGGATAACAGACGGAAGCGGGATGCCAGGAAACAGAACGAAAGGGGGTGGATTTCGTTCTTGACAGTTCGCCGACTCATGATAACCTTCCCGAATTCAAGGAAGCTTGGTCCTCCCTATCTCCGCAACAAAAGGGGAAAGCAGATGACAAGAAGAAGCCCGATCTCTTCTGACGCCCGAAGTGTTGCCAACAGCAAGACGCGCCAGGCGAGGCGCTTGTTGTGGGCGCTGGCCGTGGCGGTTTTCTACACTTGGATGAGCAGCGTGGCCTGGGGGCAAGCCACAACATCTCTGCGGGGCACTGTGACCGAGCAGAGCGGGGCCGCGCTGGTCGGCGCTCAAGTCGTTCTCATGAATCCGGAGGCGAAGACCGCGCGCACCACCGCGACAGGAGCGCAAGGCGAGTACCAGTTCCTCTTCATTCCCCCCGGAACCTATACGCTGACCGTCACCGCAACCGGTTTTGCGCGCTATGAGCAAACCGGCCTGCAGTTGCTGGTGAACACTCCCACCACGGCCAACTTGCAGATGAAGCTGGGCCAGGTGGCGGAAAACATTACTGTCAGCTCTGAGGCACCGGCGCTGGACCTGGTGGATGCTTCCATCGGCAACTCTTTCGACCAAACCCAGGTCAGGCAGACTCCGCTGGAAGGCCGCAACGTGCCGGATTTGCTCAGCCTGCAGGCGGGGGTAGCGTACACCGGCAACCGCACCGACCTTAATAAGGATCAAGACACGCGAAACGGCGCTGTAAATGGCGCGCGCAGCGACCAGAGCAACATCACCCTGGACGGCGTGGACGTCAACGACCAGGCCAATGGCTATGCCTTCACTGCTGTTCTTCCGGTGACCCTGGATTCGGTACAGGAATTCCGCGTCACGACCTCTAATTACGGAGCGGACCAGGGACAGGGTTCGGGCGCGCAGGTGGCGCTGGTTACTAAAAGCGGAACCAACCAATGGCATGGCTCCGTTTATGAATACCTGCGCAATTCCTTCACCAGTGCCAACGATTACCTGGTGAAGACGGCGGAGTTGGCCGATGGCCAGCCCAATAAGCCGCTCAAGCTGAACCGCAATATTTTCGGCGCTTCCGCCGGCGGTCCCCTGAAGAAAGACCGGCTTTTCTTCTTTGTGAACTATGAAGGCACGCGCCAGCGCGAGGAGCATAGCGCCGTACGCTCCATTCCCACCACAGCTATGCGGGATGGAGTGCTCCGCTACCTTTGCGCTTCGGGCTATTCCTGCCCCGGGGGCCAGGTGACAGGCCTCAGCGGCGCTTCTTACAATGTGCCGGCGGGCTATTTCGGACTCAGCCCGCAAGACGTCACCAAGCTCGATCCCAAGGGAATCGGCCCCAGCCAGGTGATGCTCAACTATTTCCGCCAGACCTTCGGCAGTCTCGCGACCAACGATTTCTCGGTGGGCGACAGCCTGAATTATTCCGGTTACCGCTTCCGCGCCCCGGTCAGCTCCGATAACAACGCTTTCATTGCCCGGCTTGACTATCACCTCGACGCGGCCGCCAGGCACACCTTGTTCTGGCGCGGCGCCCTGCAAAATGTCAGCAATCCCCAGGAACCCTTTCTCCCCGGAACGGTGCCGGAGCAGACCCTGGCTGACCACAGCAAGGGTTTCGCGCTGGGCTACACGGCCGTGCTCAATACCAACACGGTCAACAACTTTCGTTGGGGATTTACCCGCCAGAGTTATGGCGTATTGGGGAATTCGAATCAACAATGGAACACCTTCATCGGTCTCGACCAGGGATTTGCCTACAGCCACAACTTCCAGGTTCCGGTCCACAACCTGGTGGATGACCTTTCCTGGACCAAAGGAACGCACTCGCTGCAATTCGGCGCCACCGTCGGCATGGCGCGCGATCCCCGCGTGAGTTATCTGCACTCCAACAATTTCACGCTGGGCACGTCGAGTTGGATGTCGCCCACCGGCCTAGCCGACAGTGCCAGTCCTCTGGACCCGACCAACGGCGGCTTTCCCGAGGTGGACCTGTCTTTCAAGTCGGGCTACGACCGGCCCATGATCGGACTGTTGGGCATGGTTTCCGACTTCGTTGGCCAATACAATTACGGGCGCAACGGGAACCTGCTGCCGCAGGGAGCGCCCATGCAGCGCAACTATGGCCTCGACTGGTACGAGTTCTATGCGCAGGACTCCTGGCGGGTGAAACCGAACTTGACCCTCACTTATGGCCTGCGCTGGTCGCTGTTCCCGCCGCCCTGGGAGACCAACGGCCTACAGACCACGTCCTCCTTCAGCCTGGGGCGGCAGTTCGATCTCAACGTCGCCAACATGAAGCAAGGCTTGGGTTATACCTCCGAGCCGTCAATCACATTCATTCCCGGCGGTCCGGTGAACCACGCCCGCGGTTTTTACGACCTCTCGAAGACTGACTTCGCTCCGCGCATTGCGCTAGCGTACTCGCCGCGGCCCAGTGGCGGCTGGTTGAGGAAGCTCTTTGGCGACAGCGATAAGACCGTGATCCGCGCCGGTTTTGGCGAAGTATTCGACCGCGCCGGCTTCCAGCTGCTTAACACCTTGGACCAGAACGCCCCCGGCGGATTTGCTTACACCCTGCAGAACACCTGCTGCCAGGTAAACATTGACGATGCCGGCCATTTGCCGCGCATCAGCAACATCAACGTGATCCCGTCCGACAACCAGAACATCCTGAACACTCCGTTCCTGCCGCCCGCTCCTCCGTGGTCGGCGCAACAGGCGGTACCGTTGAATTCGCAAGCCAATCTCTGGGCCATGGACGACACCCTGAAGACGCCGCACTCCTATGCGGTTGACTTCTCGATCGGCCGTGAACTGCCCAGCCACATGGCCCTGCAGCTTTCGTACGTGGGACGATTCGGCGGCCACTTGCTGACCCAGCGCGACCTGAACCAGCCGCTGGACATTGTGGATCCCAAGAGCAAGATTGATTACTTCGCCGCTGCCACCGCCCTGACCAAGCTGGCGCGCGCCAATCCCGGCCAGTTCAACAGTCCGGCTGCCTACCAGGCGTTTCTCTCGAAGGTCACAGACGCTACGGTGGGCCCAACCGCCGCCTATTGGCACGACATGCTGCCAGGCTTGAGCGGCGGAGCTACCAGCTACGAAACCTACTGCGGAGGCCAAGTCACCCCCGGCAGCGCGGGCCTGATTCAGGCGGTCTACGACCTTTACTACAATCCCGGCTGCGCATACGTTGGCAATGAGATCGTCGGCCTGGCCGACATTGACCTCTACGGCTACCTCGGCGACAACGGCTCACATCCTCCCTTCACCAATCCGCTTTTCTTCAACGGACCTCCCGGCCTCAACGGCAATGGCTCGGGCAAGTACCTGAACTCGCAGGCTATCTCGGCATATGGCTGGAGCTCGCTGGGTGACTCCAACTACAACGCCTTGCAGGCCAGCCTGCGCAAGCAGTTCTCCAATGGCGTGCAGTTTGACTTCAACTACACCTTCTCCAAGTCCCTGGATTACACTTCCACTGCTTCGCGAGTTGGTTTCGCGCTGGTCGGATACCAGAACATCGGGTTGGTGGGCAGCCGCCTGGAGAACGCGTTCAATCCCGCATCGCAGAGAGCCGTCTCCGACTTCGATACCACCCACCAGTTCAACGCCAACTGGATCGCCAATCTGCCCTTCGGCAAGGGCCGGCACTACGCCTCCACTTCTAGCCCAGTCACGGAGGCCCTGATAGGCGGCTGGCAACTCACCGGAGTCACCCGCTGGACGAGCGGCTTTCCCTTCAGTGTGGACGTGGGCCAGAACTGGCCCACGGACTGGTTCTATACCGGACTGGCGCAGGCGGTTGCTTTGCCGCGCACCGGGGTGTTCCGGCAACCGAATGGGTCGGTCACCATGTTTGCCGACCCAGCCACGGCGCAAGCCGATTTCATCATTCCATATCCCGGCAGCGGCGCCTCCCGCAACGTCCTGCGCGGACCCGGTTATGCCGGGCTGGATTTGGGGTTGAGCAAGCGCTGGGCGATTCGCGAAAGCCAGAGTGTGCAATTCACCTGGCAGGTATTCAACGTATTCAACCTGGTGCGCTTTAATGCCCAAGGCATAGGGTCGGCGGTCACGTCCATCGAGCAACCGCCCAGCCAATTCGGCACCTTCTCCAGTTTGTTGACGCAACCACGGGTCATGCAGTTCGCGCTGCGCTATGAGTTCTGAAAAGCGGGAGTCAGGAGTAGGAAAGTCAGGAGTCAGACCGGGTAGTCGGGAGCCGGTCCGGTTTTGCTGACCCCTGACTAACGACCCCTGACTACCTGTTCTTAATCTCCTGCCGCTTCGCCCGATGCCAGGCGAGGCACAGCTTCCAGCGGCCAGGCCGCCGTCAGGAAGGCCACGAAGTAGACGCACGCGATCAAAGCAAAGCCCAAAGCCAATCCGATCCGGTGCGCCGCCGCGCCCACAATCAGGCTCAGGCACACCTGCAGAGCCGTGCCCGCGAAGAGGAAGGTGTTCTGCACCCGCCCCATAATGTGCTGGGGCACGTGCTCCATCATGCTGCTGGAGATGGCGATGCCGCCCACGCCGCGAGCTGAGCCCATCAAGGCGTAGAGAGCTACGGCCAGCGCCAGCAGGCGCGAGTAGGGCGCCATGAAGATGCTGCTTGCCAGCAGCGCCATGGAAACAGCTATGGTCCGCCGTCCTTCCAGGCGGCGGATGACCTGCGGCGCGTAAAGCACGCTCAGAAACGCTCCCACACCCCAGCCCGCGTTCAGCCAGCCGTAGCCAACCGCGCCCGCATGCAGCAAGCGGTCGCTAAGCGGGGCGGTGACTACTCCCTGCGTGGACATGGCGCCGATGAACATCGCCCAGCTCGCCCCCACCAGCACCACGTAGCGCTTGCCGCGCAGGTAGCGGATGCCTTCGCCTAACTCCCGCCAATAGCGATCCCAGGAACCTTCGCCGGCCGCAGCCTGCGCCGGCAATTCCTCGCGCGGAACCACCGTGCGTTTTCCTTTGCGCAGCGCGAAGTAGCAGCTGAAAGAAACCACATAGGTGGCAAAATCAATCAGCAGCACGCCGCCCAGGCCGATGTGGTTGTACGCAAATCCCACCAGGGCTCCAGCCATCAGCCAGCCGCCCTGCACGCCGGCCAGCAGAAACGTGTTGGCGTGCACGAACTGCGAGTCTGGCGTCAGTTCCTGGATAAGCGCGGTGATGGTGGGCCAGAACATCCAAAAGCCCGCCGAAACCAGCATATTCATCAGGTAAAGTTCCCAGACGTGCACGCGGTGCAGGAACGCCAGCGTGGCGATGCCTGCGACCATGAGCGCGCGGATGGCATCCAGGGCCATCACCAGGTGACGGCGGTCTTCGCGGTCAATGATGACCCCGGTGAAGGGCAGCATGATCATGGCCGGCAGCGTCTGCAGCACCACCAGCGTGCCCAGCGCCATCTCCGAGTGCGTGGCCTGGAGAATGAACCAGGTGACGGCGGCGGAGTTCATCCCGCTCCCCAGCATGGAGATCATGTTGGCGGTAAACACGTACCGCAGCTCGCGCTTTTGCAGAATGGTGCGCATGCCAGATGGCCGTTAGATGGATTTTCGGGTGGGGAAGCCGCGAATATTTATTAAAACGCGAAAACCGGAGGCGCGCAATTAACGGAGTGGCTTCGTACGAAAGTAATCTTGAGCCGGGAAACGAACTGCTGGCTGCTTAGCTAAACGCATCACGTTCGCGGCGGTTTCATGATTCGCATAAATTTTTTTGAGCCTTTGATCCGTCTCGTGGAGACCGGGTGAAAGTAGCCCGCCAGTTCACTGGCGGGAACCGGAGCCAACAAGCATTGCAGTCCCGTCAGGGACGGCTGAAAAAGCGCCAATGCAGTTCGCGGCCTCGGAACAGCCACAGCGCATAAATGATGAGCAACACCATTTCCGGCTCGATGGCGTGGCGATAGCGGGGAGCCGGGAAGGCAATGTAATAAGGAATGGGATAGACGAGCAGTGCGCAGGCCAGCAAAAAAGTGCCGCGCACACGATGGCGCAGGCAGAGCCACAGCCCGGCAAATGCCCCCAGCGCGGAAAGCAGGAAGGCGATGTGCCGCGCTGGAGCCAGGTTCCAGCTGCGAACCAGCGTCATTTGTGGATTGCCGCCCCAAAAATAAAAAATGCGTTCGGCGAAGAACTTGAGGAACTCGCCGGGGTGAGCGCCAATGAAAGCAAAAGCGGCGTGCTGTTCCGCTTTCATGTAGCGCAGTTCGCCCATGGCGGCGAAGGTTTGCATCGCCTCCGGATCGTTGCCCGGATGCTCGGAGCGAGTCCACATTCCTGAGGCCTTGGGATTGTTGGCCACGTGAATTTCCAGGCCGAAGTTATCGCGGATAAAAACGAACTGGCCGAACACGCGATAGTTGCGGACCAGCCAGGGAGTGATCAGCAGAGCACAGAGCGCCAGCGACATCGCCAGATTGGAGAGCACGGCAGCCGAGCGCCCACGCAGGCACCACCATACCCATGCCAGCGAGAACGGCAAAAACGACAGCAGGGTGGGATTGGTGAGCGCGATTGCGCCCCATAACAGGCCCAGCAGGAGCCAGTCGCGGCGGCGGGGATTCTCCTCCAGGCGCAATGGCAGCAGGATGGCCAGGCTTAGCAGCAGCGCGGAAAGGCTGGTCTCCCACACAACGCGCACCGGCCAGTAGATGGCGTAGGGAAAAAGCGCCCAGGTCCAGGCCGCCCAACGCGCCGGTTGCGAGCCGAACATCCGCTCACCGATACGATAAATGGTCACGCAGGTGAGCGCCGAAAACAGGCTGTTGAGCGCGAGAATGATCCAGGCAGCGGCGTGCGTGTAGATCCCAAACAGCTTGAACACTCCCGCCAGCAAAAAAGGATAGAGCGGCGCTTCCCAAGCGGTGGGCCCGGTTGCGAGGTCGGTGGGATTAGCGAAGCCGTGCCCGGTGGCCAGCGAGCGGGCGATCCGTCCCATTTCCCAGCCAAATTGAAAGTGGTCGCGCCGGGGCGTGATGCGGTAAGTGTGGCCCACGGTGATGACCAGTAAGCGCAGCAGCAAAGCAACCAGCACGATGAAAGCTGGCGAGCGGAAGAGCTTTTGCTGCGGCGAGGTTGAGGATGTGGCCGGCGGGAAGAACTTCGCCTCAGCCGCATTCATACTCATGTTGCGATCGAAACTCAAGTTGGGCCAGTCTAGCACGCTGGGAAAGCGCCTTTGCTCCGGCGAAGACACAAGGTTCTTCGACTCGCGTTCACCGCCGCAAGCTCGGTGCACGCTCGCTCGGGATGACAGGATTGAGATTACAATCAAGCCAAGTTAACCGATTATGGAGCACCTGATCTACCTGGCTTGCGGTCCACACAGCGTGCACGTGCAGGCCCTCTATGCGGCGTACTCGGGGCTCGCGTGGAAGGGAGCGCTGGACGTGCAAGTGCACGTGCACACCGATGCGCCGGCGATCTTTGAGCCGCTCGCCGGTTGCATTCAGCTGCATGAGTTAACGGCGGAGAAGGTGCGCACGTGGCGAGGACCGGGAAATTATCCCTTTCGCATCAAGATTGCGGCTCTGGCGGAGGCAGCGGGTGCGTTCGGCGAAGAGCGCATATTGTTTGCCGATTCCGACACCTTCTTCTTCGCCGATCTGGCGCCGGTGTTTGCCCGAATCGGGCCCGGGAATGCCGTGCTCCACCGCAAGGAATATGCGGTGATGAGCCATCCCACGGGACAGTTACAGCGCTTTCGCAAGCGCATGGGCAAATTTCACTTTCGCGGCAGCGCCATTGACCTGAACGCCGACATGTGGAATTCGGGCGCCATAGGGCTGCACCCTTCGCAATTTCACCTGCTGCACACCGTTCTTGCGTTCATTGACGCGATTTCGCCGCGCTACAAGAAGCAACTGGTGGAGCAGTATGCGGTGGCTTATTTCCTGCAGAAAAACGCGCGCGTCCACGCCTGCGACGATGTGCTGTTCCATTACTGGGCGCAGAAAACCGAGTATCACCAGGCAACTGAGCCGCGGCTGCAGCGGTGGAAGTCCATGCCGGTGGAGGAGGCGCTTGCGGAATTGCGTGCCGGCCGCATTGTGGTGCCTCCGTATCAGCCCCGGCATGGCTGGGTGCGGCGCCTGAGCGACCGGGTGTTGCGGCGGGAGGAAGCGGAGGTACAGTAAACGGTACCTGAACGAAGCTACTTCTCTTGCCCGCGGATTTTCGCGGATGATGGCTAACACTGCAAAGGTACAGGGGCTGAATGCTGACTCTGAGTGCTGATTGCCTGTTTGGAATCTGTGGCTGGTTTTCGTGGTGAATAAAGAATTTGCTCCCCGGGGCAAACGGCGCTAGCATGGCCCGCTGCGGATACTGTGGGCAAGGCCAGCGGCGCCGCGTGCCGCGGCCACCCGCTCCCCGGTACCGGCATTGCGGAGGTGAGTCATGGTTCGCGTTCGCTGGTCGGCCCTTCTCATTCCCGTTCTGTTCGTGGCATTCGCGCAAGCCCAGCTGGAAAAAATCAT
>DATEGM010000163.1:0-2842 GCA_035280085.1 Terriglobales bacterium | reverse complement strand
CTGAACCCGCCGACAGGAGATTCTCCCTGCCTGGCCCGCCTTCTTGCGGCAATACCCCGCCATGAGCGGCTTAGCCCCCTCGGTAGTTACATCGTAAGACGACATTTATCCTGCTCCCCTTTCTTTTTCGAAATTCAATGGCCGCGGGTTCCGGTAGCCGCGGCCGTGGCCGTAAACCTTGCCTTCACTTCCTGGGGAATGGCGGCGGTTTTGAAGCGGATGGGGGCATCCGCGGTACGCACCACCCAGGCGCGCTTCTCGAAAATTTCCGCCGCTAAAGAACCTTCTTTCATCAGGCGATGGTGCACAGAAAAGCTGCCGCGGCCCCATTCGGCCACGGAAGACTCCACCGTCAGGACATCGCCGAATTGCGAGGGCAACAGGAAAGAGGCGCGCGACTCGACGAGGGGGATGCCGGCTATGCCGTACTGCTGCAGAATAATCGGCTTGGGCAGGCCGGCCCGCTCGAACAGGGCGTTGGTGCAGGCATCGCAATATTCGAAATAGCGAGGATAGTAGACGATGCCGCCGGGATCGCAGTCGCCCCATTCAACGCGAATTTCCCTGCGGTTGATCAGCATGCCGCGCTCCCAGCAGGATTTTCCAGCAACAGAGCAATTCCCTGCCCTCCACCAATGCACGCAGAGGCAACGCCATAGCGGAGCCGGGAGCGAGCCAGTTCGCGAGCCAGCGTAGTAGTGAGCCGAATGCCTGTAGCCGCCAAGGGGTGGCCGATGGCGATGGCGCCGCCGTTGACGTTGAGCTTGTTGCGATCGAGCCGCAGTTCACGCTCAACCGCAATGATCTGCGCGGCAAAGGCTTCGTTGATCTCGAAGCGGTCAATGGATTTCAGGTCAAGGCCGGTGGCATCCAGAAGCTTGCGGATGGCAGTGGCAGGGCTGAGACCCATGGTTTCTGGCGGCACGCCGACGGTGGCAGCGGCTCGCAGCCGGGCGAGCGGCTTGGCGTTGCTGGACTTTACATAGGCACCCGAAGCGACCAGGGCGGCGGCAGCGCCATCCACGATGCCGGAGCTGTTGCCGCCAGTTTGAACTCCGCCGAAGGCGGGACGGATCTTGGCCAGCGATTCGTAAGAGGAGGGGCGAATATGGGTGTCCATATCCAGTTTGTCCACGCCCCTGGGCAGCTGGATGCCGCGCTGGGCATAGGCATTGGCGGCAAAAGTCTCGCTGACCACAGGAGCGATTTCGCCGGAGAGGAAACAGCTTTTCTGGGCTGCCAGAGCACGGGAAAAACTCATTTCGGCGAAGCGATCGGCATCTTCGCGCGTGATTTTATACATGCCGGCGAGCTTCTCGGCGGTTTCGCCCATGGTGAGGCCGGGCGCGGGGTCGAGCAGGGCTTCCCAGAGAAAATCCTTGAACTCCACCTGGCCCATGCGAAATCCGCTGCGGTGAGTGAAGGCGGCAATGGGGTTGCGGCTCATGGATTCCGCGCCCACGCACAGACCCAGATCAATTTTGCCGAGCGTGATGGCGTCGGCCGCCTGGGCGATAGCTTCAAAGCCGGTGCCGCAAATACGCTGAACCAAGAGCGCCGGGCGATCCACGGGAACACCGGCGTAGAGGCCAATGTGGCGGGGCAGCAGGTAAGCGTCGAAGCTGGCTGGGGCCACGCTGCCGGCGATAACGGCGCCCACGTCGGCTGGTGAAGTGCCGCTCCGCTGCAAGATTTCGCGCGCCGCCTTGACGCCGAGATCAATGGGAGAAACCAGGCCGAGCACGCCGTTGTAGTCGGCGAACGGAGTGCGTATCCCCGCGAGCAGCCAGACATCGTCGTAAGCGACGAAAAAGCCACCTGAGCCTTTAGCCATGGTTTACTTTCCTCGAATCCGCAGGATATCGGCTGTGGGCTCATCTGCATAGAGTTGCTCCACGGCAGACTTGCGCCGCTCCAGCACAGCGCGCTGGTTGAGCGAGCCCTTGTCGGTGATTTCGCCGGCGTCGAGCGAGGGCGGGTCCAACAGCAGAATGGCCCGAGTCACACGGCTGGAGCTGCCGGTGGCCTGTGCGGCAAGGCTGTCCAGCAACTCCAGAAATTTCGCCCACACCGCCGGTTCCGTCAGTATTGCCGCGGATGCGCCATCCGTAGCGCGCTCCGGGCACAGAGAACTGCAGGCGTGCGGATCGGCGAATATGAGCATGCCCAGCTCATCACGGTCGTGGCCGGTAATGACAACATCGCGTACATAGGGCGCAAAGTGGCTGAGAATGCGGGCGCGCAAGGGACCGACGCTGACCCAGGTGCCGGTAGCCAGTTTGAAATCTTCGGAGAGACGGCCATCAAAAAGGAAGCCCTGGTTCACGTCCTCGGGGTCAACAAATCGCACCGCATCGCCGAAGCGGTAGAAGCCGTCTTCATCGAAGGCTTGGCGCGTAAGCTCGGGCTGGCGCCAGTAGCCGGGAGTGACGTTAGGCCCGCGAACGCGTGCCTCCAGCTTGGCGCGCTCGGGCACCAGCTTGGCTTCCACGCCCGGGATGGGAATACCGATTACGCCGGCGTGCTCGGCATCCCACGTAGTTTGTATGGCCATGGGAGCGGTTTCTGTGGCACCCAAACCCGTGACCATGAGGATGCGCTCGCCGCAGGCCTCCATCGCCAGCTCACGGTATGCGTCCCAAACGGGCTGGGAGAGACCGGCGCCGGCATAGAAAAGGAGTTTTAAGTTCCGGAAAAAAGACCGGCAGAGCTGACGGTCAGCCCGCAGGGCCGGCAGCAGTTCCTCGTAGCCCTTGGGCACGTTGAAGTACACGGTCGGGGAAATTTCGCGCAGGTTGCGGATGGTTTCGGCGATCAAGCCGGGGCCGGGCTTGCCCTCGTC
>DATEGM010000162.1:0-21958 GCA_035280085.1 Terriglobales bacterium | reverse complement strand
TTGATCTGCACGTTGGGATGGCTCTGCTGAAAGTTGGCGGTCCAGCGGGTCATGATGGGATTGATGAAGGTGCTGCCCGCTCCCACCAGGCTGACCGTTTCGTTAGCGCCGCCCTGGCCTGACTTCGAGGTGCATCCCGCGGCGAATACGGCGAACACAGCGAGCACAGTCCAAAACAGACGTGATTGCGGTTTCATCTCTTCAGCTTTCTCCTCAGATTCCTGCCCCCCGAAGCCATAGAGGCGACTACATTGCAGGTGTCTGAGTGCAAATCTAGAAGCGGCAGATTACGAGGGTGTAAACATCAGGTTAAAAATTGGTTACAGGCCACAAGCTGGAGGCGTTTCCCGAATTTGGACTTAATGTGCAAACCGACAACACCAGAAGCCGGCCGCAGTCCCGATAACCTACGAGGAGAGGTTCTTAAGTTATAGAACTAAAGCAGGTTGCGCTAGATCACAGACAATCTCGGCCTTGGCTGCAATCCTGCTCTGTGGAAGCGGTGGTCCAGCCCAGGCAATTCAGCACTCTGGGGCGTCTGGCAATCGCCCTAACGCTGGCGTCCGCCAGCGCGGCACCAGTGCATGCGGCTAAGAATTCCGCTCCGGTGCAAGTCATGATGGTGGCCACCATGCCGGCGGCTTTCTCCTTGCAAGCAGCTCCGGCCCATTTGGGTGGCGCCGCAGGCACCGTGCAAGTGCAGAGCGGAGGACACGGACGCCTGCTGATTCGCGGGCAGCTGCGCGGCCAGGGTGGCGGTGGCGTGGCCGTGGTGCGCATCCCTCTTTCTATGGCAGCCAACACGCGCAGTTTCGTGGTGCGGGCGCTGGCTGAAGGCGCTACTTCCCGCGCGACCATCTATTTAGAGAGTCCGGAAATCATGGCGAGGCGCATGCCCATGCGCGGCGCAGCGGCTCTGGCCATGGGATTGGCCAAAGATCGCGGGCGCGAGTTCTTTGCCCTCAACCAGCCGTTGCATTCCACACTGGAGATTGTTTTCGAAGATCTCCCCCGGCAGCAGAACAAATCGTTCAGCATCGCCTTGACCATGCACGCTTTGGGCTACTAGAAGCGGCTTCAAGCATCTTCAGGAAAGCGATCCTTAGGAGCTTAAACTCCCCATCTCACGCGCTCTTGGCGGCACGATTGAACGAGTACCCCGCTTTCCTCAGCCGTCCCTAACGGGACTAGAGATCCTAAATGCCCATCGCTACCCGCCAGTGAACTGGCGGGCTACTTTCAGCTGGTCTCTATGAGACCGGTTGTCCTGAGACTGTAGCTCCAAGGCGCGCACATGGCCCTGGAACAAACACCAACCGTCAGGTCGTGGGTTTCAAAAACGACAGACACGGTGGTGCTGACTATTTCGGCTTCACAGCCCCACCCCGGCGCAGCGTGATCAACACCTCGCTCGCCACTTCCTCGCGCATCGCGGTCGCGCTCGAGGGACACGACACCACCTCATAGGGCAGCGGGTTCACAAAATCAGCGAACGAAATTTGAATTGGGTAACTTCCTGAACGTTTTTTGCGCACCAGAAACTCGCCCGCGGCGTTGGTCAGTAGTACTTCGCCATCCACCCGCACGGCCGCGCCCGGAATAGCGTTGCCCTGTTCATCCACCACCCGGCCACGAACTACATAGCGGGGCAGGCGAAAACCGCTGGAGCCGTTCACGCCGAAAAAGCGCGAAGCGCCATAGAGCATGCTGCTGCCGGCAACCGAGTACTTAGTCTTGCCGTCCGGGCCGAGAAAGCTCTGGCCGTCGAGTTCGATGCCGCCAAAGGGGCGCAATTGCAGTGTCACCGCAATTCCCTGCTTGAACGGGCGAACCAGAAAGGGCACATACACTGTCTGGTAGTCCACTCCCACGGTGAAGTGATTGGAAAAGTAATTTCCCCCAAAGGAGACGGTTGTTTGCCCCTGGGACGAGCCGATGATCTGGAGCAGGCTGAGGCGGGGCGAAACCGTTTCGCGCAGGATGCCGGAAATCATACTGGAGAGCTGCTTGTCCTGCTGGGAGCGGCTGCGGAAATAGTTGATGCCGATATCCAGCCAGCGCGTAACCGGACGGTCGGCCCACAGGGCCTCGCCGGTGGTCTTTTTCCCCTGCAGAAAAGACTGAAACAGCCCGCCGCCCCAGCGGAACTGCCGAAAGTCGAATCCGCCCTGCACCTGATCCACGGTGGCGCGCACAAAGGGCAGGCTGGCGTTGAACTGGGGCTGCAGCAGGTTCTGGTGCCCGGCGACGAACACCATGCCGGTGCGCGGCTTAATCGTGACCAGAATGTTTCCCCCAGCATATTCCGAGTTGATGGGCTGGGGCACGGTCACGCGGCGGAAGCGGTCGCCCGCGGCGATGTAGGCCGCTTTTAGCTCCAGCCAGTTCAGTTTCACTTCCAGGCTACCGGCTCCGTAGCCCTGGTCGGAGCCGATACCCGCGGCGCCGCCCAGCGTGATGCCCGGATGCGCCTGAAAGCTGAAACCGTTGATCGCGGTCTGCTGCTCGGAAAATACTTCGCGGGAGTAGAAATGCAGGTGATCGGGAAGCGCTTTATCCACAAAGAGCATTCCCGTGGGGGTTTCGGCGGTGGCGGCCTGAAAAAACGGGGTGCCTCCACCCACGGCGGTAGCGCCGCCGAAGGCCATGAGGTCATAGCCCTCACGGTGCGTTGTAAATGAGGCGCCGCGGGCCAGCAGAAACTGATTGCTGTTGAAAATATCGGTGGGGAGATCGAGGGTGATGGGTTCGTCGCCCAGGCTCAGAGTTCCCGAATGCAATTTGGCCGAGGCGTGGGTGCCCAGCAGAAAGTTCCCGCCCAACTCGCCCGCTCCTACATAGCCCTGGTAGTTGCCGCTTTGCAGCTGAATGGAGGCGCCATTGGCGTCATAGAGATCAGAGGAACCGCCGCCCACCGTGATCAGCTGTGCCGGGCATGATGGCGCGCAGGCCAGCCACAACAGCCAGACAACGGCCGCCGGAACGAGCGAACTGGGGAGCTTGCACATTTTCTGTTGCCGGAATCACGGGGCGGCGCTCTGAACCTGCGTTTCCATTGTGAAACGATCAAAATGAAGCACTACTTTGCTGGGCACGCTGGCTGCTTGCCAGCGTATTTCCACCTGCCGCTCACTGTTGGGAAAAATCGGGAAGCCACCTTGCGTGGCCTTCATTTTGCGTCCTTGCACGTCGGCCTCCAGCACCCGCCCGAACGTATCGCCCGAGTTGGCCACGCGAACCAGCACCTTGTTCGTCTTCGGCAGGTATTCGGCCTGCACAATACGCAGCTCTGCTTTCTGCAGCCGGCGCTTAGGCAGCAGGTAAATGGTGTGCGGCAGTTGAACCTGGATCATGAAACCTTCCGGAGTGCGCTCGCGAAAGCCGGAAAAGGCCGCGTACAGCACGCACCATGCCGGCAGCTTGTCAGACCAGGCCTGGTAAAAGACGTAATGGCTCTGCCGCGGCGGAATGCGGAAAGACATCTCGGAAAGCTTCAGGTGCACGTCCCCATCCAGCGTCCGATAAGAAATTTCGCCGGTGGGCGAAACGGTGAAGCTCTTAGCTTCCAGCGTGACGTTCAGCGGCTGCAGCGAATCGTTGTAGTACTCGATTTTGCCGCTGGCTTTCTTGCCCGCGGCCTTGACCACGTTCTCGTCAATCAGCGGCCGCACCGTTTGCGCCGGCATGACCGCGCTTAAAGCAATGGTCAGGCAGAGCGCAGCCGTGAAGCTCCGCCCTGCCCTCCTCCCCATCCCTGCCATTTGCCTGAGAGTCATTTTGGGTCTGCCTGTGCCTGGTTGCAAAACTACGGCGTGGTTTGCGCCTGGATGTTGAGCACTCCCGTATAACTGTCCGCGGGAAGCTGCGGCACTACCGTGGTGTCAATCTGGTAGGCAAGCGTATCTGTGCGCGTGCCGTTGATGTTGGTGTTGCCGGTGATGCTGGTGGCCCCGATCTGCAGGCCCGAAGCGGCGGCATTGAAAGGACTCACGTTGCTGCACGGGTTAAATGCGCCGGCGCCGTTCACCTGGATCTTGACCGCCGTGGAAGGAATGGTAAAGGTATTTCCCGCGGTCACCGGATTCAGGGCGGCTGTGGCGCTGGTGAAATAGGCCCATATGGCGATGTTGTTCCTGCCTGGCTTCAGCGACCAGGAGGTGACAATGGTTGAGGTGCCGCTGCCGTTGTTGGCGGCGGTGTTCGGCGCCAGAGTGAAATTAATGCTGGTGCCTGAGGTCACAGCCACGGTGAGCGACTCGTTCAGCGTGGCGTTGAGGGCCACCGTGCCAATGTTTGAGTTGGCGGAGGCGGCTGTGGCAATACCTGCCGTCATCAAGACTGCAACGGCAACTGCTGAAAAAAAGGCAAAGCTCTGCAAATGTGCCTTCATGGCTCTTTCCTTACCTGGAACGGCGAAACTGAGGATTCGCCTGGGTCGTCCAATCCTGGGACAAAAGTCCAAATTTGGGACGCAGTGCCAGTATTCTCAGCGGCTGGTAGTGCGTCGAGATTACCAACGTCATCGCGAGTAGCTGATGTTCCCTCCCAGTCAACAGGAAAATCGCACCACGGAGGCGATTTATAAAGGCTCCTTGGCGTTCCCTGCTTCTCGGCGGAAGAAGAAAAGTTCCTGGACGCGCTGTCACCATCTTCTGTGACCCCTGGACTTTCCCTGACCGGCGCCCAAGCGGCAACCTGCTGCTAGCGACTGCACGAAGGAGAATCGCCTGTGCTGATTAAGCTAATCGGCAGCGCCGCTGTTGTCCTGTTCGTGGTTTGACTGGTTGCCGTGCTCCAGGGCTGGAGCAAAAGCACAATGGGCGGACGCTTGTTGGGCGTGAGTTTTCTCATCGCCTTCGGTTTCGCCGCAGCTTGGGCGATCCGGACCCTTGTCCGTTAGCCGGACACCTCTCCACGTTATAATTTGCAGCTTCGAGGCATACGATGCTGCAGATGCAGAGTTTTGAGCTGTTTCTCGCGGCGGCGGTGGTGCTGGCCATCACTCCCGGCCCGGGCATTTTTTACGTGCTTACCCGCACTCTGGCGGGCGGACGCCGCGATGGTTTTCTCTCCGCCGGCGGAACCCTGCTGGGCGGCCTGTTCCACGTTTTCGCCGCGGCCCTGGGAGTCTCTGCCATTCTGGCCGCCTCCGCCGTAGCCTTCGCCGTGGTGAAGTACGCCGGGGCAGCCTACCTGGTCTATCTCGGCATCCGCATGATCCGTTCCCGCGACTTCAGCCTCAATCTGGCGCAACCCTCCGCCCTTAAGGGAACTTTTCGCCAAGGCATCGCGACGGAAGTTTTGAACCCCAAGACCGCTCTCTTCTTTCTCTCCTTTATTCCCCAGTTTATTCACCCCGAGCGGGGGCACGTGTTCGCGCAGTTCGTCATGCTGGGGGCTATCTCGGTGGGCTTGAACACGTCGGCGGATATTGCCGTGGCATTCCTGGGGGGAGCACTGGGCAAGAAACTGAAGCAAAGCACACGACTCATGCGGCGCCAGCGTTTGGTTTCAGGTTTGGCGATGATTGGCTTGGGTGTTTACGTCGCGGCGGCCGGTGACGCCAAATAATGCCCGAACAGCTTGCCGGGTGGGTTCGAGGCGGCCTCAGGCGGCCTGCGCCGGTATGGCAGCGCGGCGCTCGCGAAGCAGCGATTCGAGGTGCTTGCCCAGCGCCAGTTCCATGTCCGCTTTGGCCTGCGCGAAGCTATCAGCCTGAATGAAGACCGCCACTGCTTCGGCGCTGCCGTTCCAGCCATTGTCATCCAGCCAGAACTTGCATTCGATGCTGAGGCAGGGGGTCACTCTGAGCGCAACCGCGTGATTCGGCATGGCGCCTCCGCAAACGTGGGTGGTTGCATTATGCCACAGCTAGGCTGCCTCCAAGCCCCCTGAACTCGTGTCCTTTGACCCCTCAGCTGTGCAAAATGGACTCAGTCAGCCGACACTCACGTAAACGGCGGAGAATTAAAGCCGGGTACCCACCGGCTCAGGAAATTACACCCAAGCACACACCCAGAAAACCTTCGTAATAGTGTCTCTATTACCTCAAAGTGGTATACATTACCAACGCATCCCCCAACAGTGCCATTCACAAAACAGCGCTGATATCAGAGACTTACAGCAATGAGCACCACGGCTTTTACCACTGAGCAGAAAGTGCCGGCGCTCCCCTTCATCACTACGGCTCCCCCCTATGGGGGCACGCTTTCCCCTGCTGAACCTCTTACTATCCCGGCTCGCTTTATCGCCTTCGTGTCCAAGCCCTGGATAGATAAAATCATCGCGGTCACAGTTTCAGTTCCAGCCTTTTGGGTGGCGTACGACTGCTATCAGGCCGGGTTGATGGATCTTCCTCGGGCCCTGTTCTTCGTGCAGGCAGCATTGTTCGTTTTAACCATGCTGGTGCGCAGAAATCCCGTCCGAATTTCTACCAATCCCTGGTTCTGGGTTGTGGCCTCCGTTAATAGTTACTACAACCTGGTGACTGCGGGCTTGCTGCGCGGCGGCGTACACATTGCTCCCGTTTCGCTCATCAATTTCCTGGCGGTATTCGGCATCTGGGTGGCCATTTTTGCCCGCCTCAGTTTGGGCCGCAACATCGGTCTGGTACCCGCCCAGCGCAAGATTGTGACCAAGGGAATGTACCGCTACATGCGCCATCCCATCTATTCGGGTTACTTTTTGTGCGCCATCAGTTGGGGATTGTCCTGCTTTTCGGTGCTCAACGCGCTGGTCATCGGCTTCGGCTGCCTGATGTTCGTGATCAAGACGCTGATGGAGGAATCGTTCCTCTCTGAGGACCCCGAATACGCCGCCTACATGAAGCGGGTACGCTGGCGCTGGTTCCCGGGACTGGCATAGCCCTCAATCCGTAACAACATTCATCACCTTCTGCGGAGGCTTGCCCGTTTACCACGTGCGGGTTTGAGGCCGAACCTGCGCGGTCCGACCAGATTCCTTCTTTGTACTGAATCAGCAGCCGGCGCTAAGTCATCAAACCGGTGAGGCGGAAGGATGGACGATGAACCATCTGAAAAGACTTGAGGACGAACTGTTGACCTGGCCAGGTATTTCAGTTCACGCGCACCGCTTCGGCGGACGCGAATTCCGCTTGGGAAAAGCGGAAGTCGGCCATATGCATACCGGCGGCATTGCTGACATTCCTTTCACGCGGGCCCTGCACGATGTTCTCCTGGCAGAGGGGCTTGCGCAGGAGCATCGGTGGGTACCTGACTCCGGGTGGGTCACCTTCCGCATTCGCAACGAGCAAGACCTGGAGCACGGCCTGTGGCTGTTTCGGTTGTCGTACCTGCGCTATGCGCTCCGGAAAGCCAGCGATGCCCGCGGCATGCTGGAACAGGAGAGTGAGCGGTTACACCTAAGCGGCCAATTCCGCTTCTTACTCGAACAGCATATTCCTGCAAATCACGCCGCCGGCCGGGCGCTGGCGTTGTAGAGCTTGGAGTGGCATTAGAAGTAGACGCGAGGACCTGCAGCAGGGGTGGTGAGCGCGGCAGGACTCGAACCTGCGACCCATGCCTTAAAAGGGCATTGCTCTACCAACTGAGCTACGCGCCCACTCCTCTTTGAATCTACCATATCCGGCGCAGTCGTCTCACTGCACCAGGCGTGCCCGCCCCACCCTTCCCGGCCCAGCTTGACCCGCTCACTCTCCGGTGCGAGAGGCGGGACCAACCGATAGCGCCGTCGCGTCTGGTAGCGGCGCAGGTATGCGCGGTAGACCGCATTCCTGCGCGGCGCAGGGCCGGTATTTGGGTATCCGGGCATGGCGGCAAAGGGCAGCGGACCGGAGCTGTCGCCGGCCATCGTATTAGGCTCGTTGTCCTTGGCCCAACCTGCCAGACAGAGGAAAAAATCGCGTTGCCAGCCCCGACGCGGTGGCGGCAGGGCGTTCGCATCATAGCTGACACTTAGCTCATCGCCCGGCGCCATCACTACCAGCTCATCATCACGCCCGGACAGCACGGGCCGGACGTCACCATATCGCGTGTAGGTTCCGGGCGCCGGATCCCAGGGCGCGGCGGCGTCCAGTTCGGCGTAGTTGACTTCATCTGGCCTGACCTGGGCGGAATCGGGATGCGGCGTGCTGAAGCCGCGGTAGTGCAGATTGGCGCTGAGCAGCGGTGCCTCGCCGGTTGGCCGCACCGGCCGGTCATCGGTGGTGGAGAATATCCGGTCCCAGTAGACGCACAGATTGGTCACAATGCGCACGTGGTGGTCGGCAGACAAGAATTTACCGGTCAGATCCACGCGCATGGCGCGGTTGGTGCCGCTGGGCAGGCCCATATCGGGCACCACCGTCGTCCACCTTCCCTGACGGTCGCGTACCTGCAGGTAGGGTCCGATCATCTGGGTTCTCTGCGAGGCCAACGCCCTGGCGCTGTTGGAATCCGGCCACAGCACCCAACCCTGCAACCACAGGGCAACATGTTCGGATTTTGCAAACGGGCCCAGGTCTAACGTCAGCGTATGCAGGCTGGCGAGGCCGGGAATGCGCTGCCGCTGAAAGGCGCCAAGGTATCGCCCATCCGCCCGCAGCAGCAGGGGCAATACTTCGCGCCCTTCATCATCCAGTGCGGAAACGGGGGCATGCTGGTCGCGCACCGCAAACAAAGCAGGAGGCTGCGGCGCGGAACCATAGATTTCGTTGGCGAAAATTTCCTGCCCGGCAGGATGATCCACCGCCAGCAGCTTTATCTCGTCGAAGTAATCCACCTCGCGCATCTCGTCGGTAAAGCGAAGCAGGTAACGCCCGTTCCGCGGCTGCAAGGTATGTGGCAGGCGCACAAACTCCTGCGGATTGGGCTGGGCCAGCGAACCGTCGGGCTGCAGTTCGCCCAAAGGAGCCGCACCCAGCACATCGGTTACGAAGGCGAATTTATGCCCATCCCAGGCGTAGACAAACGGACAGGAACTGGCGAGGCGCTCCGACTCGCGAAAGCGCACCGTCTTGTTCGTAGCCACGTTCAACGAGTTCTGCACAATAGCGTTGGGCCAGGTCACGCGTACGACATCCACCCGCGGCAGGGTGTCCGCAAAAACCCGTATCGGCGAATGCGTCACCGTCAGCTTGTGATAGAAGTTACCCGCCTTCACTTCCACCACTACCCCAATGCCCTCTTGATTACTCTTATGGCCCGCCAGCGCAATCTCCACCCAATGTGGCGAAGGAGTCTGCCGGCGCCGCAACTCTAGCCCGGCGCCTCCGCCAGCGGCCAGAAGGTCCAGTTCGCCCCGGTTACGCAGCCAGGCGGGCACAATGCTAGAGGAGGCCACGGTTGCGGAACTCAGACGCAGCGGCGCCTCGTGAAAAGCGCCACCTCGATTGAGCAGCAGGTGCCACTTGCCCTGCGCATCGGCAGCCAGCAAATCGTCGAAGCCGTCGCCGTCGAAGTCAGCCACGGTGCCGCGCGCGGCAAAGTTGGGGTTTGGTGCGGCAATCGCCGGCAGGCCTTTCATCGCGACAAAATTCGCGTGGCCGCGATTCAGCAGCACTTGCGGACCATTTGCCGTCCACAAGACCAAATCGAATTTGCCGTCGTGGTCGAAATCGGCAACCTGCGCCTGCGTGGCGGCAACTTGCTGGATAGGTTCGCGGCGCGGGCTGAAGCGCGCACCGCCGCGATTGATGTAGAGCTGCGGCGGGCCGTCGTCGCGCAGCACCAGCAGGTCGGGGAACGGGTTGTCAGTGAAATTGGCGAACAGCGCGCCTCTCGCACGCCCGACAGCGCCCAGGCCCGCGGCCCTGGTGATGTCTGTGAAAGTTCCGTCGCCATTGTTGCGATAAAGGTGACTGGCGGCGCCAGTGAAGTCCTGCGGAAAGCGAAATCTGGTCTTCTGCGGCGGATGCGCCAAATCGGTGTACACGCTGACGAACAGGTCGAGCAACCCGTCATTGTCCGCGTCGAAGAACAGCGCCTGGGTGGCGAGTTCCCCGGCCGTGCCCGTCAGATGAGCGACGGCGGTTCGATCCACAAACGTGCCATCGCCCTGGTTGTGGTATACGCGGACCCCGCCTAAGCCGGCGACAATCAAACCGAGGTGACCGCTGTTGTCATAATCAGCGAATGTGGCGGATACGCTACCCCCAGGGCCGGCCACGCCGGCTTTTTCTGTCACGTCCGTGAAGCTTCCGTCCGCTTCCTGATGCAGCAAGCGGTTGGTGCCCGCAGGATTCACGATGTACAGGTCGGGCCGGCCATCACCGTCATAATCTCCCACTGCCACTGAACTTCCAAACAGCGGCAGCAGGTGCTGGCGCGCATAATCCAGGCTATAGTCAGAAGCCGCGATTGCCACCGGCGCGGCGGGCAACGGCTGTGGCGGGGCGCTGTTCAACTCGGCGCCGAAATTCGCGAACACCACTTTGGGCAACGGTGAATCCGTTTTCGGCAGGAGAGAGGGCGGGGGCACCAGTGCCGTGCCGTATTTCCCCGCTTCCAGGGCCGTGGCTTGCACGGAAATTCCCGGAACACGCCCGCGATACTTCTGGTGGAGAGCCAGATATTTTTGCGCTTCCGGCTGCCGCTTCAGGCGTTCCAGCACGGTAAAGCTGCGGAATAGTGAAGTGACATAAAAATTCTGGGCGGCCTCGAAACCCATATCATCCACGTGCCGAAATGCCTCCAGTGCAGGCTCCAGTTTGTGCTGATTCATCCGCACGGCGCCAAGGTTGAACCATGCTGCGGGATCGGCCGGGTCTTCAACCGTCACATCCTTCAGCGCCGCCTCTGCATCGGGGTCTCGACCTTCGCGTTTGTATAGAATTCCCAGGTTGTATTTGACCGCGGTGAGCTTTGGGTCTAGCTGGCCGGCGGTGGTGAAGGAACCCAGCGCCTGGTCATAGCGGCCAAGCTGCATCTGTGCCAGCCCCAGATCGAGATAATCGGTGGCAAGAGCGCGCCCGGTAGCCACAATCTTGCCGAACTCACCTTGCGCCTGAACATATTGCCCCAGCTCGTAGTACGCCTTGCCCAGGTTACGAGCGCTCTGCTGGGCGGCCGATTCCGAACTTGCGCCTCCCTGGGGCTTAAGTCGCTGTTGTGTTTTAATTTGAGAACCTGCCGGCAGAATCGTAATGGCCGATATGATCACTGCAGCCAGACTGCTAACGATTGGCTTCACTACGCCCCTCACGAGCATCATTTCGCGCGGCGGAGGCTTGCGCGTGCCGCGCCGCACTGATCCGGAACAGGTTCGCGCGCTCCAGCGTGCCGGGTAGCGGTCCGGAAGTCAAATACACGTCGCGTTCTCCCCCACTTCCGGCCGGAGCCACAGCGGCGGCAACATAGTTCGCCGAGCTAGCGGAATCTGGCAACTCCGCCCAGGGTACAAATTTCCCCCTCACGTTCCTGAGCAGCACGGTAAATCCAAGCTGCTGCGCATCTGGCCCGCCATTAGCCAGCAACAGGTCAGGCCAGCCGTCTCCATCGAAGTCGGCGGCCACTGCCTGCATTACGGGATAGCACCCGCCCAGGCCGGCTTCGCGCGTGGCCTCGCGGAAAGTGCCGTCGCCCTGATTATGGAACAGGCGCGGTGTGGCGCAGTTTACCGCCGCCTGTGGCTGCACAAACCAGCGCGCGACTTGCTCCAGCGGGGCATGACCGGTAATCAGCAGATCGGGCCGACCGTCGTGGTCGTAGTCCAGGAAAATGGAACTGTATCCCTGGGCGCCCACGCCAGCCAAGCCGGCGCTCTCAGACAAATCCACGAACTTGCCGCCGCCCTGATTGCGAAACAAGCGAGCCGGTTGCCGCCAGAACTGCACGAAAACCTCAGGATTGCCATCACCGTCATAGTCGGCCACCGCACAATCCACTGCCGTGACAGTAGTCGCCAGTCCCGAGGTGCTGGTCACGTCCACGAACCGCTTTCCTGTATTACGAAAAAGGCGTACCGAGCTGCCGCTTCCCGCCGCGCCTACCTCCAGCAGGTCCAGCCTGCCGCTGCCGCTGAAGTTGCCAAAGCAGACACGTGTAGTCGAGCGCTCGCCGGCCAACCCAACGGCCGCAGTCACGTTCACAAGGGTGCCGTCGCCTTGATTGCGGTAAAGAAGGTTTTGCCCGCTGCCACTCCATCCCGGCCGCACCAGGTAAAGATCAGGGCGCCCATCGCCGCGCAAGTCCACCCAGTACGGCTCCCAGACGTAGTGAATGCCGGCCAGACCTGCGGCGCGGGTTACGTCAACATACTTGCCTGCCTGCCAGCGATAGAGGGTGAAATTCTTGCCGCCAACTGCCAGGCCAGTATGGCCGTCGCCGGCGAAATCGGCCCAGGCCGCGCGCCCGTCAGCACGTACTGTTTCTGTTCTTATAGCCCGCGCTGGAGGCTCGGCAGCCAAGCGCTCATCCACGTGCAGGATGGTCACTTCCCTCTCCGCCGGCGCACCTGACCGCCTACCATTCCAGTAGGACAACAGCATGGACTCCAGGGCTGCCCGCTGCAATGCGGTCAGCGGTTTGCCAGGGTCGGGCAGGATGTCGCCTTCGGAGAGCACTCCCTTCGACGTCAGCTTGCGGTCCGCCCGGTACTTGGCGAGCACCTTATCGAAGCTGCGCTCCGCCTCAGCTGACCGTCCCTGCAGAAAAAACGTGTAGCCGAGCAAAAACTCCGCCTCCGCGGAGCCCAGCCGGGTGGCAGAACTAAAATCCTCCTCCGCGCGGGCAAGGTCGCCCTGGTTCAACTCCAGGCCACCCAACTCCAACAGTGGCCCAGCCTGCTCGGTGTAGATCTGCAACTCCCGCTCAAACGCCTGCCGCGCTGCGGATAAATCGCGCGGCGCCCCCGGCGCATCCACGGACAGCAATCTGCCCAACTGCCCATAGGCGCGCCCGCTTTCCGGATTCAGTGCAATCAGGCTGCGAAGCTGCTGCTCCGCTTCTGCATACTCCCCCAGTTCATAGAGGCAGCTCCCCAGGTAATAAAGCGAATCCTCGTGCGTGGGATTGAGCCGCAGCGCTTCGCGGTAGAGTTCAGCCGCACGGGCAAACTCACCTTTTGTGCGCAGCACGCTCGCCCGGTCATAGGTTGCCCAGAAAGTTGTCACCCGGTCCCGTTCCTCGGCGCTGACATCGCTTGCCGCCCGGGCTTCCCTGGCCGACCGGAACTTTGCTGCCGTAATCAGCGCCGCACACACCAGAAACACCGTTGCCAGCCACGCCGCCGTGCGCCTCATCGCGGCACCTCTTCGACGGTTACGATCTGGTTGGCCGGCACATGCTCCAGCATCCGTACGATTCCGCTGGGAAACATTACTCTGATGCGCTGCACTTCTTTTTCGTATTTCAGGCCGAAATGCGCTTCCTGGAAATTCTGCGACAGGTAGGAAGCCTGCCCCCCGATCTGGTCGTACTGCTTTTGCCCGCCCGCCTCGATTTCAATTTTCGTGCCGAAGCCGGTGCGGTTGCTCTTGGTGCACTTTACCCGCACTTTGATCCAGTTCTTCTTGTTTCCGCCGTCGTTGCGCAGCAGCATGGGGCGGCCTTCCTGGTTGACAATGAAGACGTCCACGTCGCCGTCATTGTCGTAGTCGGCGAAGGCTGCGCCCCGTCCCACGTGGGCCTGCTGGAACACCGGCCCGCTCACTGCTCCCACTTCGAAGAAGCCGTCCTCCGGGCTCTTCTGCCAGAACAGGAAATTTTTCATGGGCACCAGATGCCGCGGGTCTTTGTCGTCCTGGAAAGTGCTGCCGTTCACCACCATAAGGTCGAGCTGACCATCGTTGTCATAATCGAAAAACGAAGTGCCCCAGCCGATGGAATTCAGCGAAATCTGCCCCAGGCCCACGGTATCGGCCACGTCCTCAAAGCGCAGCGGCCCGGGCTTGGAACCCCCGGCACGCGTGTAGCGGAGGTTGTCGAACAGAGCGTTCTGCTGCGCAATCCAGTGGGTGATAAAGATGTCGGGGTCGCCATCGCGGTCCCAGTCGCCCACCGCCAGGCCCATGGCGCCTCGGTAATCCGACACCCACGCCTCATGCGCAATCGGCCTGAACTTGCCGTTGTGCAGGTTCAGGTACATGGCGCTTTCCGAAACATCGTTGGCCACGTAGAGGTCGGGCCAGCCGTCGCCGTTGAAGTCGTACCACACCGCCGACAGGCTGCGCCCGGTTACGTCCTGCACGCCCGCCTGCTTGCCTACCTCAGTGAACGTGCCATCACCGTTGTTGTGAAACAGCAAATTTCGTTCTGGCGGGTAGGACGAAGGATTGAGCGTGAACGGGACGAGCGTGGTGTACTGCATGGACGACTTGCTCAGGTCTTCGTTGCGGAAGTTGTACTTGACGTACCCGCAGACGTACAGATCCACATTGCCGTCGCGGTCGTAATCGCCCCAGGCGGCTCCTGTCCAGAAGCCGCGAAACTTGTCGAGCCCCGCCTTCTTGCTGACGTCGGTAAACGTGGCGTCGCCGTTGTTGTGGTAAAGGATGATGCGGTCGTAGCTGGTGACCACCAGGTCGAGCCGCCCATCGTTGTCGTAGTCGGCCCAGGCGGCGCCCATGCCGATGCCTTTGAAGCCCACGCCCGCGCGCTCGGTGACGTCGGTAAAGGTCCCGTCATGGTTGTTGTGGTAAAGGCGGTTGCCGCCGGGCGACTGCGCCATCTGCTCCGGCGTGTAGTTGAGCGGCCCGGCGATGTCCACCACGTAGAGGTCGGGCCAGCCGTCGCCGTCATAGTCACCCCAGGCCGCGCCCGAGCCCATGTCCTCCGGCAGCTGCGTGGTGCGCGTGGCGGGGAAATGCGTGACGTGAATGCCTGCCTGCTCGGTAACATCGGTGAACTGTACTCGCGGGTAGTCCGGCGGCAGCGAGCGCGACAAATCCTGAGTGATTCCCTCCACCTGCTGCCCGGGAACATAGGGTTGGCGATGCCGGTGCGCCAGCAGCAGCGTACTGCCCGCTACCAGCACCACTCCGCAGCAGGCAGCGGTGTATTTCCAGATGAGCTTTTTACGGCGGCTCACGACTACCTGCCTGCGCCCGTGCCGAACTGCGGATGCGAGCTCGCCGCCGCCCGATGCCGCGCGGCTCCGCCCTCTACCCGGATGGTGCGTGTCACCGTGGTCATATCGGTAATAGGCGCGGTCAGGCCCGACTTCTCGCCGAAAATAAAGTTGAGCAGGTACTGGTCCGCCTTGCGGTAGCGCAGCCTTGCCTCCACCAGCACCGTGCCCGGCGGCGCCTTCCGCATTTCTTTAGCCTGGGCCGACGCATTTTGCAGTCCGGCTCTGGCGGGCGAGCCCGGGTAGTTAAAGCTGTATTCCGCGGTATCCGAGAAGCCCGGGAACAGCGAACGCCGGTAGCGCACGCCCACCATCTCCCAGAGGTTGTGACGGTCAATCAAGTTGCCGTTCTGATCCACCGGCTCAGCTTTGAACATAAACGTGCCCGGCTGAATGAAGCCGCGGGCGTTCACGGCTCCGCTGGTGTAGATGGCCCGCCCCTGGTCGTTCACTACGTCCAATTCCACCCAGGCCTGAATAATGTCCAGCGGCCCGGTGGGAAAGTCGTGCCCAACTTTGTTGGACGTGATTACCAGCTTCACGGGGACCTTCTCTCCAGCATGAATCGCTGCCGGCAAATCCAGGTCAATACCCACCGCCGGCCCCTTGCTCCACTTGCCGGCGATCTCCGGAATCACGTACTTGCCTTGCAGCCACTCCTTCGTTAGTTCCACCTGCTTCTGCCAGCCCGGCAGCTTAAGCAGCGCCGGCATCATCAGGTTGGAGGCCACAAAGCGGTGGCTGCGTACTTTGCCGTCGCTTGGCGTGCGGTTGTAGTCAATGTCGTCGCCGGCCGCCGGGTCCTTCGACGCCACCAGCGGCATGTGGCATTCCCGGCACTCGATGGTGGTGCGCGCGTTGCCGGGATGGTTCCATCGGCTCTCTCTCCAGTTGTCGTACTGGTTCTGCAGCTGCACCCAGCCCACGTTGTTGATTTCCTGGTCCACGAACTGCTTGTGGCAGGCGGCGCAGTACTCCGGCGTTTTGAACAACCGTTTGCTCAAATCTGCCAGGTGCTGGCGCGGGTAAGCGCGGATGAGGAAATCGCGGAAAAAACGGCTGGCCCGCGTCGGGTTCTGGTCATACTCGATTTCGAACATGTAACGCGCAGGCTGAGCTATCACATAGTTGGCGTTGCCCTTCAGGTCCACCTTGCGCAGCGAGTGGCAAGCCAGGCAGGAAACACCCTCCTGGAAACCTTCCAGCGCGGTCAGCTTCTCATTGGGAATGAAAAGATTCTTAGTGCCGGAGAACAGCGAAATGGGATCGTGGCAGCCGCCGCAATAGCGCGTGGATTCCGGCCCGTTCTGCTTGGCCATGTTGGTCTGCACCGCCTGGAAAGCGGGGTCCATCGCGGAATAGCGGTGGGCGCTTGACTCCCATTCCTGCACGATTTCTTCATGGCATCCCGAGGTACCACAGGTACGCGAACCGGAAAGCACCGCAGGATCGAAGGCGCCTCCGCTCGCCGTGCGCGCCAGGCTGGGCGCGAAGGGACGGTCCTTGCCGTACTTAAAGCTGTACTCAGTGGGAAAAATGTTGTGCAGGCGCGCCGGCGTGTAGGCGTACGCAGCCAGCCCGGCCACCGCCACGCATGCCGTTGTACACAGCAGCGCAGCTTTGCCGAAATGCGCCGCCGCGGCTGAGGTCATGGTGCGCTCCGCTGCCGCCTTCTTGCGCGCCAGCGAGAAGCTGAGCCAAACGTGGGTGGCCACAAATCCCAGGATCGCGAAGGTAGTAATGATGTGTACCGCGTCCCAGGCATAGCTCAGCCGGGTGCCGAAAATTCCGTTCCAGGTGACGACGCCCCCGGAAACGAGACACAGCAAAACCGCCGCGCCCCCCAGATAGCCCAGGATCTGGAGGTGGCTCAAGGGGCTGCTCCAGTACCGCACCAGGTGCCGCACGGTGTACCAAACGCACGGAATCAGGAAGAGGATGCCGAGGAAGGTGTGCAGCAGCACTGTGACCTGCACCGGCTGGCTGAAGGGCAGCAGCCAGATTGCCAATCCGCTGAGCGCGCCAAACGCGAGAGAACCGGCTGTAATGATAGCCAGCGGCGCGCGCCACTGCCGTGCCTGTTCGGCAGTGCGAAAAAGGTTGGACCCCACAACTGGGTCTGAGACGTGCTCCTGCATGGCACTCCTCCATCGTTGCTGGTGCTGAGCAGGACGCGGTGGGCCTGGCCGTCCCGGCAGGTTCCCCAACCCGCCGCGCGGTCACACGTGCCTGGGTCTAGGTTTTTTTAACAAACGGGGGCACAGCAGGAAGTGATCTAAGTCACAGCTGAATGTGAGGTCTTGGCGGCGCGGGGGTCTCGCCCGCAAGCTTTTGGGCAGCAGACAACCTACTTGCCTAGCTGTTCCGCTCTTTGCTGCTCCTTCTTCGCTTCGGCCGCCCGACCGAGGTGCTGATAGGCCTCGGCCAGGGTGGCGTGCGCCTCAGCCATTTCCGGCAGACGCGTAACCGCAATTTCCAGGTGCGTGGCGGCGCCTTTCCAGTCGCCGGTATGGGCCAGAGCCTTTCCCATTTCGAGGTAGGCCCAGGCCGCCTGCGGCTGCAACTCGATGGCCTTCCGCAAGAATGGGACGGCCGCCGCATATTGGTGTTGCCGCACCGCTCCCGCTCCCGCCGCAAATTGCGCCAGGAACATTCCGGGATGGCTCTTAACCACGGCTTGCAAAGCTGCGGTTGCTCTTTGCGGCCTGCCGCTCTCGATTTCCTGCATGGCCTCTTCTACTTTGTTGGCCAGCGCGATCTCATCCTTGGGATCGGTGCCCGCGACCGCGGCTTCATTGGGCGAAGCGGATTTCTGCAATCCCACGTAGCCCAGCGACGCCAGTTTTTGCAGTTCGCTCGAACTCAACTGTGCGCTGCCGCTCGCCTTCCCCGACATGCGGCTATCGAAGGCGAGCAGTTGTGTGGCCATGGTGCCGGCGGTAGCCTGCGAGCTGCCGGCTAAATTGTGCGCACACGCCGGGTCGGATTCCACGTCGTAGAGCTCCGGCTTAGGAGCGCGAATGTAGAGATACTTGCCGGCGCGCCAGGACTCCAGCCGGCTCCAGCCGAACGCATCCCGGGAATAGTCGGCGCGCGCATAAGCCGCCTCGCCCATGCCCGCCTGCCGCATCGCCCGCAGCAACGACTGGCCCTGCATCTGCGGCGGCACGGGCAGACCCGCCACTTCCAGCACGGTGGGAGCTACATCAACCAGCCGCACATGCTGCTGCGCGTGCGCCGCCCGGTTCTGGGGCAACTTCACCATGACCGGCACGCGGATGGTCTCGTCATATAGAAAGACGCCGTGCGCCTCCTCGCCGTGCGCTCCCAGCGACTCGCCATGGTCGCCCGCGATCACGATCAGCGCACCGTCGAACATCTTGCTCGCGCGCAGCGCTGCCAATAGCTTGCCCACCTGGGCGTCCTCGTACTTGATCTCACCGTTGTAAGGCGAGCCCGCATGCGCATAGGCAGCCGGCGGCTGGTAGGGCGCGTGGGCATCGTTCAGCTCAAGCCAGAGAAAGAACGGCTCCTTGCCGGAGCGCTGCAGCCAAGCCAGAGCGCGCGCCGCCACTTCGCTGCCACGTCGTTCAACCGTGACATAACGGTTTTCGCCGGCCTGCGGTAGGTGGAACCCTGCATCGTATGTATCGAATCCGCGGTCGAAGCCGGGCGCGAACCCGTTACGTGGGTCAAGCGCCAGCGTGCCTACAAATGCCGCTGTTCGATATCCGGCGCCGTGCAGCAGATCAGGTAGATAGGGCAGGGACGCTGCCAGGCCGGCGCCCAATTCGTTCACATGATTGTATGGAGGATAGGTTCCGGTGAGCAGCGCCCCGTGCGAAGCCAGCGTGCGCGGTGACTGCGCGTAGGCGTGCTCGAAGACCAGGCTCTGCTTGGCCAGCGCGTCCAGGTTCGGCGTCAGCCTCGCCTTGGAGCCCAGAAACGCCATGCGGTCGGCCCGCGTGGAATCGAGCGTAATAAGAATTACGTTGGGCTTTTCCGCCGCGCACAGGCTCGTGGTAACCAGCAGCAGAGCGGCAAGCTGTGTGATAAGGGTTCGTGTCGTCACAAATGAGAGTCTAATTTCCGTCGCCCGCCCAGGCAGCATTCACTCTGACTGGCGTCATGCTTCGGGCCTTCAGGCCCGAAGCATCTCGCGTGCAGAGGCGCCGGCGCACTGCAATGCACGCGAGTCGCGCTCGGCCAGGCTGGCACGCGCCTGTTTCACGGCTGGAAACCGTGCCCTTTCAAAGCAGTGTTTCTACCCAGCTTCAAGCTTTATAGCCTTCGGCCGCCAGCGCCGCCCCGAATTCGCGCAGCAGGAACTGCACGTTTTCTTCCGTGGCCAGGGGGCCCATGATCCCAATGCGGAACACCTTGCCCGCGAGCTGTCCAAAGCCTCCCTGGATCTCGATTCCCGGACCTTCCAGCAGCCGTTTGCGAACTTTCGCGTCGTCCACTCCGGCAGGCACGCACACCGTGTTGAGAGTGGGAATTCGCCGGCCCTCGGGCACGTGCAAGCGCAGGCCCATCGCCTCGATGCCCTTGACGAACATCTGGTGGCAGCGCCGGTGGCGCTCCCAGCGTTTCTCTGCACCTTCCTCGGCCACGAGCACCAGGGCTTCGCGCAAGCCATAGAACATCGAAATAGGCGCCGTGTGGTGATAGCGGTGGGAAACCGTGGAGTAGTCGTAAATCAGTTTCAGATCGAAGTACCAGTTGGGAACGGGGGTGGAGCGCCGGTTCAGCCACTCCATGGCCCGCTGGGAGAGCGCCATGGGGGCCAGTCCAGGCGGACAACTCAACCCTTTCTGAGTGCAGCTATAGGCGACGTCAATTCCGGTTTTGTCTACCTCAACGGGCAAGCCACCCAGCGAAGTTACACAGTCAGCGATCACCAGCGCTCCCGCTTCATGCGCCGCGGCACAAATGGCCTTACCCGGCTGCAGTGCGCCCGTGGAAGTTTCAGCCTGCACATAGGCCACCACCTGCGGCTTCTCCCGGGCGATGAACTCCCGCGTCTCGTCATCCGTGAAGGTGCCGCCCCAGGGCTTCTCCAGGCGCACGACGCTGGCTCCGTGCCGCTTGGCCATTTCCGCGATGCGGTCGCAGAAAAAGCCGTTGGCAAACACGGCGCACTTCATGCCCGGTTCGACGAAATTGGAGACCGCCGCCTCCATGCCGCCGCTGCCGGTGCCGGAAACTGCCAGCGTCACCCCCTGTTCGGCGCCGAAAACCATCTTCAGCAGCCGCTGCACGTCTTCCATCACGGTAAAGAAATAAGGGTCAACGTGGCTCACGATGGGCTTGGCCAGCGCCACGTACACACGCGGATGCACCTGGGTGGGCCCGGGGCCAAAAAGGTAACGTTTGGGTGGCTGCAATTGGGAGAATTTCTCTGCGGTAACGCTCTCGGTAGTGGTTGCCATTTATTCCTTTCCCTGGCTCAGCCCGCGCGCCGCTCAAGGCAGGCTCTTGTGGCAGCGAAATCTCTGGCCACCGGTGGCGAATCGCGCTTGAGCGGGTTCATCCATTGTCTGGGTCGGCCCCGGCCCCGGTCAACTCGTTGTTGTTATCACATTGATAACAATAATTATCGGCCGGCCCCCAAGCACGTGTTGTGCAGCCCTCGCCTTGACTTTACCGGCCGCTTTGCACTAAAAGCTAAGCATCTCGACTTCCCAGCGTCCCAAACCAAAAGCACGTGTGTTGTCGCCCGTCCATCAGTTCGTCTATCGCCGCCGGCCCTTTCCTGAAAACGGAGCCCAGCCGTGAGCAAAACTAAGTGGCTCATGGCCGTACTGGTCATCTGCGCCGCCGCTGGCCTGCTCTATTCGCAACTGCCCGCGCGAAATCGCTATCGTGGCGACCACAAGCTCATCATCCTGGGTATTGACGGCATGGACCCACAGCTCCTGGAACGGTTCATGGCGGAAGGCAAGATGCCCAACTTCGCGCGGTTGGCGCGCCAGGGCTCGTTTCGAAGGCTAACTACCAGCACGCCGCCGCAAAGCCCGGTTGCCTGGTCCAATTTGACCACCGGCCTCGATCCCGGTGGCCACGGCATCTTCGATTTCATCCACCGCGATCCGGCTACCATGCAGCCCTACCTTTCCACCTCGAAGGTGGAGTCGCCCAAGCACAACCTGGCCCTCGGCTCCTGGATTATTCCCCTGGGCAGCGGCACCGCCGAATTGCTGCGTCACGGCCAGCCTTTCTGGAACATTCTGGAAGACCACGGCATTCCCACCAGCGTCTTCCATATGCCCGCCAACTTCCCGCCCAGCGCCTCCAAGGCGAGAACTCTGGCCGGCATGGGCACCCCTGACCTGCGCGGCGGCTACGGCACGTTCAGCTTCTATACCGATGATCCGACCGTTCAGGCTGGGGAAGTGGAGGGCGGCGAAATCATTCCCGTGATGGTGCAGAACTGGCGCGTCGCCGCCAACCTGGAAGGCCCCAAGAACAGTTTCCGCAAGGGCTGGCCGCCGGCGCTCGTTCCATTCACGGTTTCGGTTGATCCGGTTTCCCCCGTGGCCAAGATTGCTATTCAGGACCGGGAATTTGTGCTCCGCGAAGGCGAATGGAGTGATTGGGTGCAAGTGGATTTTTCTCTCATCCCCGGCCTGGAAAACGTGAGCGGCATCTGCCGCTTTTTCCTGAAGCAGGTGCACCCGCGTTTCCAACTGTATGTTTCACCAGTCAACTTAGACCCAGCTGATCCCGCGCTGCCCCTTTCCACCCCTGCCAGCCTGTCGCGCGACTTGTGGCGCGAGGTGGGCGACTTCTATACCCAGGGCATCGCCGAAGACACCAAGGCGCTTTCCGACGGCGTTCTCGATGACGGTGAATACCTGCAGCAAGCGCGCGAGGTAGCCGCAGAGCAGCGCCGCATCTTCGACGCCGAGTTCCCCAAGTTCCATCGCGGCGT